>JBFZAB010000210.1:0-3040 GCA_041309285.1 Candidatus Omnitrophota bacterium | reverse complement strand
TTTTTACATATTTGATATGAACTTTTAACTTTTGACTTTTAACTTTTAACTTATCCATTATTTCTCTTCTTCATTAAATACTTCTGCTGAGAATATATAAATCCGGGCATCCTTATCCTTCCAGGCTTCGACGGAAAGCCCTGCCTTCAAACAAGTATGCATCAGGAATTCGTCTCTCGACCACCTGTATTCTGTCGCTACCTGAGGAAGAAGCAAACCGGAATTAAAACCCTTGCGGAGCAAGATACCGTGTTTACCAACCTCAATTTCGTTTATGTCACTTATTTGTTTCAGCTCCGATAATACCGATATTTCTATCTTGATTTTCTTAAATTCACTCTCATCGAGCGGAGTAAAACGCGGGTCGCCAAATGCCGCTTCAACCGCCATTTCCTGAATGGTTTCATATAGGGGTTTATCGGCAACTATATACCCGATACAGCCGCGCAATTCGTTGTCTATTTTTAGGGTAACGAATGCGCCGCATTTTTTCAGAAAAACAGGTTCTGTAGTTTTAAAAACAGAGGCCTTTTCTTTCTTTAGATGTTTTTGAATGGTCTGGCGGGCAAGAGAAAGAAGTTTATTCTTTTGTTCTGGCGTTAACATAGCTTATATTTGGTGGAAAACTGGTGGAGCAGAGGGGATTTGAACCCCTGGCCTCGTCCGTGCGAGGGACGCGCTCTCCCAACTGAGCCACTGCCCCGTATTACTACAAATTTATCTTTTATAATATGCCCAATATAATTGCTCTCTCTCCCGACGAGCCGATTCATCTTCGGCTGTCGGGACTCCGACTTCCCAATATTTAATCAGGGAACGTCGGAGCCAACTGAGCCACTGCCCCGACGTTATCCTTATATATTATCAGGATAAGTCGGGGCTCCGACTTACGATGTCTTTATCGGAACGTCGGAGCCCCAACATTATTTTGTTTTAATCACTCCATCTTTTATGATTTTTTCAATAAAATCTCTCCGCTTAAATTTTTTTAAACGATATTCAACTCTGCGTGCCATACCAAAACTTGGATATTCTTGGCATAACTCTAATTTAAGCGGACGAATATATCGCGTCGCAATTACCCTACCAATTTTATGCAAATATAGCCTTGCCTTTATATTTGCCGTACTGCCTATATAAAATCTGCCATTCTTCAAACTTCTTAGAATATAAACAAAACCTTGTTTCATTACCTTTCTCTCTCTCCCGACGAGCCGATTCATCTTCGGCTGTCGGGACTCAGACTTACGATGTCTTTATCGGAGCGTCGGAGCCCTATATTTCTAGAAATGTATGCCCCTGATTCGTAAGCCATGTTGAAATTCTCTTTAGATAATTTCAACATACTCATTGGGGTATCCCGCCTGAAATTCTGTGTCGAACAACCTTATGCAGGTCCCTAAATGCGCGAGATTTTCCCTCCTTACCAAAAGGCAGACATGAAGGCGGGATAAATTATACCAAAATTTAGATAAAAAGGAAATACCTGCGGATTATTTCTTGGTCAATAGAGACATTAACTCTTTGGGGTCGGGGCTTCTTCTTAAGGCTTCCTCGGCGCTAATTAATCCGCGTTTGCACAAGTTAAAAAGGGAGTGGTTCATCGTATTCATTCCCTCTTTAAGGTTAGTCTGAATAACGGAGTATATCTGGTGCAGATTATGTTCGCGGATTAAATTGGAAATGGCAGGGGTAACCTTCATTACCTCAGAAGCCAAAACTCTCCCTTTCTTATCCACGCGAGGAATAAGTTGTTGGGTAACGACACCAATCAAGGCCAGGGATAATTGAATACGTATCTGCTGCTGTTGGAAAGGGGGAAAGACGTCAACAATCCTATCTATGGAATGGGTCGCATCCATGGTATGGAGGGTGGCTAAAATAAGGTGCCCGGTTTCAGCCAGCGTAAGCGCCGCCCGCATCGTCTCCAGATCGCGCATCTCGCCGATCATGACTACATCAGGATCCTGGCGGAAGACATGCTTAAGCGCCTCGGCAAAAGAAAGCGTATCGCGGCCGATCTCACGCTGATTTATGGTCGCCAGTTTGTGCTTATGCAGGTATTCTATAGGGTCTTCTATAGTAATAATGTGACAGCGTCGTAAAGAGTTAATATATTCAATCATTGAGGCCATCGTCGTGGACTTACCCGAACCGGTTGCTCCGGTAACAAGAATCAGACCTGCCTGAGCGGATAAAAATTCCTTCACAACATCGGAAAGGCCTAAGCTCGCCAAAGAGGGTATTTCGTAAGGTATAAAGCGCACGGCACAGGCAAGGGAACCACGTTGGTAATATATATTCACCCGGAAACGTCCCAGTCCGCTTATTCCGTAGGAGGTATCCAGCTCTTTATCCTGCTCGAAACGCCTTATCTGCTCCTCGGAAAGTATACTGTAAACTAATTTTTGGATATCATCGAGCGTAAGCGCGGGAGAATCCGCGAAAATAATATCTCCATTAATCCTCATTTGAGGCGCAACCCCTACGGTAAGGTGTAAATCGGTTGCCTGCTTCTCAACTACGGTACGCAACAGATTTTCCAGATTCAAGAAAACCTCCTTGATATTGTATTATTTTTTTACCTATTTGTTTGTTAAGACTTTTTTAAATTTTTATTCTATTACTGTAATTCAGCGTGTATCAAACCACTACCAATACCCCTACTTACACCTATGTGTTGCTTCAGGCGGGCAACCGCAGGGACAGATACCACATTCTGCACATTCCCTCAAAGTGTTTTTTGTTCCGTCTGGTTCGAAGCAACAGTCAAGCTGTCCTTGAGAACAAGAAATCCATCGGGCACATCTACTTTGATCACAGCTACTCCAAGGAGTGCAAACTCCTAAACAACAATCTTCCTCGGATCTACATCTTCCACAGCTGCCGCCGCAGCCGTCAGGGCCACAATTTTTTCCATCGCAGTCGGGAGTACAGCAGATTCCATTATGGCAAACCTGACCAGCGGGACATGAACAGAGTTTACCGCATTCATTTTTTTCATCGCATCGTTTACCTATACAACTGCAGGTCTTACAAC
>JBFZAB010000209.1:0-5315 GCA_041309285.1 Candidatus Omnitrophota bacterium | reverse complement strand
CCAGGAAAACAGTTATTTCGCTTGTTTTTAGAGAGGTGGAGAGATGAAAAAGATAAATGTGGCGATTGTGGGGGTGACAGGATATGCGGGAGAGGAATTGTTGCGTATCCTTTTAAATCACCCTATGGTGAAGATAAGTTACGTGGCGGCAAAGATAGATAAGCCGACGCATTGCGATGAGCTTTTTCCGCGCTTTAAGGGAAAAACAGACCTTATTTGTGCGGGACTCGATTTGGCGAAGATGAATAAGAATGCGGATGTGATTTTTCTGGCGGTTCCGCACGGCGCCTCTTACGGTATTGTCCCTGCGCTTATCGGTAAGGGAAAAGTTGTAATCGATCTGAGTGCGGATTTCCGTCTTAGAGATGCCGCGCTATATAAAAAATGGTATCATTTCGAGCATAAAAATAAACCGTTGCTTGATACAGCCGTATATGGCTTGCCGGAGGCCTACCGCGATAAAATTAGGAAAGCTAAATTCGTGGCTAACCCGGGTTGTTATCCTACCGGAGCGATCCTAGCAGCCCTGCCGCTTTTAAAGAAGGAGTTCGTCCAGACGGAATGCATAATTATCGATGCCAAGTCAGGGGCGAGCGGTGCGGGAAGGACGCTCAAGCAGGACCTCTTATTCAGTGAGATCAACGAATCCATACGGGCATATAAAGTTAACGAGCATCAGCATATGCCGGAGATAGCTCAGGAGCTTTCCCTGGCTGCGGATGAAAAGGTAAAGATTGTCTTTGTCCCGCAGATAATTCCGGTAAACCGGGGCATATTGAGCTCCCTGTATTTTAAGTTGAGTAAAAAGGTTGATAGCGCGCAGCTGTTGAGTTTATACAAAAGTTTTTACAAAAATGAACCTTTTGTGCGTGTTCTTGATGAAGGAGTGTTTCCTCAGACGAAGGCGGTGCAATTTACGAATTACTGCGATATCGGGCTGAAAGTAGATTCCGAGACTGAGACCGTTATTGTTGTTTCGGCCATAGATAATCTGGTAAAAGGAGCCGCGGGACAGGCAATCCAGAATTTAAATATTATAATGAAGTGGGAGGAAACGCTGGGGCTCACTTAAAGAGGTTGGACACAAAACAAAGCAGGTTACATAAAGTTAAGTAAAGTTACATGAGGTTAAGTAAGGTTACTGAAACATATTTAAAATTATCCGATAGTAAATATGAAAATAATTGAGGGCGGAATAACGGCACCTAAAGGCTACCAGGCAAACGGCCTGCATTGCGGAATAAAGAGGTCAGGCAAACCCGATCTTGCGCTTATCTATTCTAAAGTTCCGGCAACGGCAGCTGCGGTTTTTACCACTAACTGTTTTGCGGCGCATCATATCGTTTTAGATAAAGCAAATCTAAGAAATAACCTTACCCGGGCGATCATTATTAACAGCGGAAATGCCAATTGTGCCGTAGGAAACAAAGGTTTGCATGATGCCGAGTGCGTTACCGGTATGCTTGGCGCCCGGCTTGGCATTGCGCCGGGGCTTATTCTTATGGCCTCGACTGGAATTATCGGTAAGAGGCTTCCGGTAGGTAAAATAGAGGATGCACTGACGTCACTTACAGACGGGATGTCAAAGAAAAAATATGCCGCGGCATCACGGGCAATCATGACGACCGATAAAAAATCGAAGCAGATTGCCGTTAAATTTGATATAGCCGGGAAAAACGTATATGTAGGGGCAATGGCTAAGGGAGCAGGGATGATTGAGCCGAATATGGCAACGATGCTCTGCTTTATAACCAGTGATATATCGATAGAACCTGTTGCCCTGAAGAGGGCATTAAAAATTGCGGTCAATGATTCATTTAACCGCATAACTATAGACGGAGATACCAGCACAAACGATACCGTGATAGCCATGGCTAACGGTTTGGCGGGAAATAAAAAGTTGACTCTTGCGGATCACGGCGGTTTTTTTTCTTTCTTGCAGGCGCTCAAATTTGTCTGCCGTTACCTTGCCGGACAAATCGTGCTTGACGGCGAGGGGGCTACGAAGTTTATAGAGATAAAAGTAAGAGGTGCTTTAAGCGAAGTGCAGGCGGATAAGGTAGCCCGCCGTATAGCAAAATCTCCTCTGTTTAAAACGGCTATGTTTGGCGGAGATCCTAACTGGGGTAGGATTGTTGCTGCTTGCGGCTCTTCGGGAGTAAATATAATCCCGAGGAAGGTAGAGCTATATTTCGGACAGACCGCTGTCTTTAAGAACGGAGTTCCATTAGTAGCCGACCGTAATAAACTTAGAAAGCTTCTTCGTAAACGGGAAATTGAGCTTAACTTGAATTTGAACCAGGGTGATGCCGAGGCATTTATCTGGACCTGTGATTTAAGTGAAGAATATGTCAGGTTAAATGCGAGATATGATTGAGTTAAGGCCATAGATTAGTAATGATAAGTAACCGGTAACCGGAGTACAGTAACCAGAAAATCTGAGTACTGGTATCTGGTTTCTATAGAGCGGAGCGATAGACATGCAGGAGATAATTAAAAAAGCTGATGTATTAGTCGAGGCGCTTCCTTATGTCCGGGCATTTCATAATAAAATATTTGTTATTAAATACGGCGGCAGGGTTATGCTCAGCGAAGCTGCTCAGAGGGGTCTTTGGGAAGACCTGGCCTTTCTTCATTTTGTAGGCATAAGGCCTGTGCTTGTACACGGAGGAGGGCCTTCGATAACCCAGAAGGCTGCTTCAATGGGAAAGATTGCCAAGTTTGTAGAAGGCAGGCGTGTTACCGACGCGGCGATGATAAAAATAGTCGAGGAAACTCTGTCCGAGATAAATACCAATCTTACAAAATCCATAGAGAAATTGGGGGTTCCGACGGTTGGCTTAAACGGTGCAAAAGATAGCATAATCAACGTCAAAAAGATGTCTGCCAAGATTGACCTGGGATTTGTTGGTGAGATTATAGATATTAATCCCGAACTGATAAAAGAGGCTTTGAAAAATAAGTCTATCCCCATAATTATTCCTCTGGGTAAAGGCAAGGACAAATTTACCTATAATGTCAATGCCGATGACGCGGCTTCGGCGATTGCCACGGTGCTTAAGGCTGAAAAATTTATACTTCTTACCGATGTAAAGGGAATAATGCGCCAGTCGGATGACGATGGTTCGCTGATTTCGACGCTGAGTCAGAAAGATGCCCAGGATCTGATTGGACGTAAGATAATACAGGAAGGTATGATTCCCAAGGTAAAGGCATGCATAAATGCGCTTAACCAGGGTGTAAAAAAGACACATATTATAGACGGCAGGCTTCAGCATGCTATACTGCTCGAAATTTTTACCGATAAAGGTATAGGGACGGAAATAATAAAATAAGCAAGGTTTACGTAAGGTTACTTAACGTTGCATAAGGTTACATAATGGTGCAAGACCTTAAAATTAATAATGCAACCTTAATTAACCTTAATTAAGGTTCGTAACTTTAGGTAACATAAATATGAATACCAAAGAGACAATAGGATTGTACAATCAGTACGTAATGAATACCTACACGCGTGTTCCGGTTGCATTGGCGAAGGGAAAAGGCTCGCGTGTCTGGGACCTTGAGCAGAAGGAATATCTGGATTTTTTCCCCGGCTGGGGAGTGAGCGGTCTCGGACATTGCCATCAGAAAATTTACTCGGCAATCAAGGAACAGGCAGGGAAAATTATCCACGTATCCAATAATTATTACAACCACCTGCAGGGGCGGCTTGCCCGGGAAATTATTGACTCATCTTTTGAAGGCAAGGTTTTCTTCTGCAATTCGGGCGCAGAAGCTAACGAGGCAGCATTTAAGCTGGCGCGAAGTTTCGGGCAGGGCAGGAAATTCGAGTTTATCTCTTTTGAGAATTCATTTCACGGAAGGACATTTGCCGCTGTTTCCGCTACCGGGCAGACTAAATACCAGAAGGGATTTGAGCCGCTTGTTCCCGGTTTTTTTCACATCCTCTTTAACGATATTAGGGCTGTTAAGGCGGCGGTAAACGAAAAAACCGCGGCCATAATAATCGAACCCATACAGGGAGAAGGCGGAATAAACGTAGCGGAATTAAATTTTTTGCGCGAACTGCGCGAGATTTGTGACCGGAATAAAATCCTTCTTATTGTCGATGAAGTGCAGACCGGGATGGGAAGGACGGGAAAGTTGTTTTGTTATCAGCATTATGGGATTATCCCGGATATAATGACACTGGCAAAATCGCTCGGCGGAGGGCTTCCTATAGGCGCGATGGTAGCAGGGAAAGAAATTGCCGAGTTTTTCAAACCCGGAATGCATGCCTCAACCTTCGGAGGCAGCCCCCTGGTTTGTAAGGCGGCGCTGGCGGTTTTTGAAATTATCCGCAAAGAGAAATTATTGAAGAATTGTCTGGATATGGGTATGTATTTAAAAGGAAAACTCGAAACACTGAAGGCCAAATTTGATTTTATCCGCGAAGTCCGCGGTATGGGGTTGATGCTGGCAATGGAGTTAGACAGGCCCGGTAAAGAAATTGTAGAGAAGTGTATGGATGGCGGCCTGCTTATTAACTGTACGCATGAAAAAGTATTGCGCATTATGCCGGCGCTGAATGTTAAGAAGAAAGAAATTGATAAGGCAGTAAATGTATTAGAAAAAGTGTTGAGCGAGGAACCAGTAACCAGAGTACAGTAATCAGAAACGGGAGACAGATGGACAAAGATTTTATGTGCATAAAAGATTTGAGTGTTAAGGAAATCGAGCAGATTTTTTCTCTTGCTGCCCGGGTAAAGAAAAACCGCAAGTCATATTCTTATAAATTGAAAGGCAAAACCCTGGCGTTGATTTTTCAGAAACCTTCTAATCGTACGCGCGTATCTTTTGAAGTAGCGATATATGAATTGGGCGGAAACGCTATTTATTTGGGAAGCGATGATATAAAGCTGGGAGTGCGCGAGACAACTGCCGATGTGGCGCGTACATTATCCCGCTACCTAAGCGGAATTATTGCCCGTACCTTTAGTCATGATGACCTGCTTGAATTAGCCAAATATTCGACTGTTCCGGTAATCAATGGTCTAACCGATTTGCATCATCCCTGTCAGGCGCTGGCGGATATCTTTACCATCAAAGAAATAAAAAATAATCTTAAAGGAGTAAATCTTGCTTTTGTAGGAGACGGAAATAATGTACTCAATTCCTTGCTTTACGGCTGTTCGAAAATGGGCATAAATTTGTTTATAGCGACACCCAAAAAATACCGCCCCGATGAAAAAATGCTCGAAGACGCGCTTAGACTTGCCAAGGAAAGCGGTTCCCTAATCAATCTCACGGATAATCCGGAGGAGGCCGTACGC
>JBFZAB010000208.1:0-2597 GCA_041309285.1 Candidatus Omnitrophota bacterium | reverse complement strand
CTAAAGAAACATTATTTCAGTGAATCAGTTCCACCAGGACATAATTATTTAGGTTAAGATATTGCCTGGCAATTCTTATCAGGTCTTCTCCGGTAACTAAATCAATACATTTTTCGTACGTTTTGTAATTATCAAAGCCCAATCCATAAATTGAATCAAGTGAAGCGGTAAGCGAAAAAGAACTATTGGTCTCCAAATTCCTTCTCCGCCCTCCGACGAGAGAAGCCTTGGCTCGGATTATTTCTTCGCCCGAGAAACCGTTTTCATTTATATTTTTGACTTCATTAAAGATTATTTCTTTTACTTTTTCTTTATCTTCGCCTGAGGTTGCGGCATAAATCGCTAGGTACCCTGTCTCAAGCCCCAAGGCTACCGTTGCGCCTACCGCATACGCAAGGCCCAGCTGTTCGCGAACTTCCTGAAAAAGCCTATTTCCTTGTCCGTTCAGGATTTCATTCAATACTTCAAACACATAGCGATCGGGACTATATATGGACGCCGCATGAAAGCCTATGCATATAATTGCCTGCTTCTTTTCGGTCTTCTCGGAATACATGCGGGGTGAATTAATGGCTTCCTCTTTTGATAACGCCGGCTTACTGTGCACTTTAACCGAATGCCAGGATAAAAGATTATCTTTTACCTCCTTAATTATTCTTTCCTTATCAAAATCTCCGAATACTGTCATAACGCAATTGGAAGGTATAGATACGTTCGCAAAAAAATCTCTCAAGTCTCTTTCCGTAAGACTTTCGATGGTATCTGCTTCGCCGAGATTATCCATGCCATACGGATGAGCAAGAAAAAGAGTTTTCTTGAGCAATTTAAATGCATGGCCGTAAGGATCATCCTCTCTGCTTTTTATCGCAGCAAGAATCCTTGTTTTTTCTTTATCTATTTCCGACTTCTCGAAACTTGGGAAGCGCGCCATTTCCGATAATATTCTTATCCCCATAGATGCATCCCGGCTCAAGAGGCTAAGGTAAATACCGAGGCTGTTATTTCCGCTGAAGGCCCCTATTTCCCCTCCCCTGCTTTCAACAAGGTCCGCCAGCTCAAATGCCGTCTTTCCCTTTACCCCTTTAGTAAGAAGCTGGGCACACATATTGGAGAGGCCATTTTTCTTCCTTTCCTCAAAACGTAATCCTCCTAAAAATGTCATACGTATAGATACAAGGGGCAGGCTGTGCTCTTCTCTCAAAAGCAGGGTCAGGCCGTTTTCAAATTTAATCTCTTCGATCTCTCCCCTTCTTGTACCTGCATCTTTTATTTCCTCTTTTATTACGGCATCCTGCGGCCTAAGGACTACTGTAATCAGTTTAGAAAGATTAAGATACTTACGCGCTACCCTGATTAAATCTTCTCTGGTCACTCTTTTTACGCCCTCCACGTAACGGGCACTAAAATCAGGGTCTCCGACAAAAAATTCATTTGACGCCAACTCCAAGGCCTGCGATTCAACAGTTTCACGTGCAAAATTAAAACGACTGATAACAATATTCTTAGCCCTTTCTAATTCATCTTTCCTCACGGAGTATTTCTTTATTTTTTCTATTTCTTCAATTATTTCTTTTTCAATTAATTTTTTATCCTTGTATTCAGCGGTAAGAAAAATCCCAAGGATACCCTTATCCCTGGGTGTGTAATTAAACGACGAAATGCCGTAAACTATATTTTCTTTTAGCCTTAACCTACTGCCGAGACGAGAACTGTCTCCTTCCCCTAATATTATAGAAAGGATATCCAGGGCAAATAGGTCATCGTTATTTATCCCGATACCTTGAAATCCCGTTAAAAGATACATAATTTTTGTATCAAATCCCTCTTCGTAATACCGCCCGGATACGGGGCTATCTTCCAAGAAAGAAAATATCTCTTTTTCGGATCCTCTTTCCGGAACCAAAATTTTATTTTCCAGCAAAGACTTCAGATCTTCCCGGTTAAAATCCCCGGCAACACTTAAAACCATATTATTAGGGACATACTCGGATTTATGAAATGCGGATAAATCTTCCGGTGTCAATTTAGCAAGCAAATTGCGATATCCTATCACCGGATGGCGATAAGGATGAGTAAGGTAAGCATTAGCCCAAAACAAGCGGGAAATTTTACGCTCAGGGTCATCTTCGCTCATTCTTATTTCGTTTAAGATAACGTTGCGTTCTTTATCAAATTGTTCCTTATCAAAATATGGGGAAAATACCATGTCAGATAGAATATCCAAGGCGCATCCAAGATTTTCTCTCGGTACGGTTATTGTAAAACCCGTACAGTCATAATTAGTAAAACCGTTGATATCGCCACCCAGCTGTTTTATCTGGCGGGCTATATCTCCAGCCTTGTACTTTTTGTTTCCCTTAAAAAGCATATGCTCCGTGAAATGCGAAATGCCCGTCCCCAGATATTTGCCTTCTCCGGCTGAGCCGATTTTGACAAGTAATTCCATACTTACAAGTGGAGTTTTGTTCATACGTTTTGCAACCACCGTTAAGCCGTTAGTGAGAATAAATTTCTCGACTGAATCATCGCGGGAAATTTTTTTATTTAAGGCGGGCTCTGTACATGTGAACGATCCGCAACCGTAGAGAGGAAGCAGA
>JBFZAB010000207.1:0-4241 GCA_041309285.1 Candidatus Omnitrophota bacterium | reverse complement strand
AAGTTCTGCCTTGAAGCCATCGGATTCTTTTTCCTTCTCTTTAAGTTTTACGCTGATTTCCTGGCTTGTGCTTTTTTCCGTATCCAGGTCTTTGGTTAATACATCCATCTTGGATTTCAGTTTATTAACCGTTTCTTCAAGCATAGTCTTCTCGGCATTTGTTTTCTTCAGCTCATCCTCAAGACTAATTTTTTCTTTGATAACGGTATTTAAGTCGTTCTGGGTCTTAATTCTGGACGACTTCTCTTTCTCGGTAGCAGACAGAAAATATATTATGCTGCTTATAACTACAGCAACGACAACTATCGATGAAACGTTAATTTTCTTAAACAAATCTTTCCCTGTATTCATAAACATGTTTATTCACCTTTGTAATCTAAAATAAGCGCTTGCATATCTCTAGGAAGCTCTGAGGAAAATTTCATTTCTTTGCCGGTAGCGGGATGTTGGAACCCTATTTCCGCCGCATGCAAAGCCTGGCGGAATATTCTTTTATCCTCTGTCCCGTACGTTCTATCCCCTAAAACTGGATACCCTATATGCGCCATATGAACCCTTATCTGATGTGTCCTGCCTGTGCGCGGATAAACTTCTATGAGTGTAAAGTCTCTGTACCGCTTCAATATGCGGTAAAGTGTTTTTGATTCTCTTCCTTCGGCAAATTTTACCGCCATCTTTGTTCTGTCACGCAAATTTCGCCCTATGGGCACATCCACTTCGCCCTCATCCAGTTCCACTACACCCTTAACCAGTGCAACATATCTGCGGAATATCGTATGCGCTTTAAACTGCCGGGCTAAGTCTACATGCACAATATCGGTTTTCGCGACTACAAGGAGACCGGAGGTATCCTTATCCAGGCGGTGAACTATGCCCGGCTTAAATTTTCCTCCTATCCCTGAAAGATTATTCGAATAGGCCAATAAGGCATTAACCAGGGTACCGCGATATACGCCCGAACCGGGATGGACAATTAATCCGGCCGGTTTATTTATAACCAGAAGCTCATCGTCTTCAAACACCACATCCAGAGGAATATTTTCCGGAATTAAATCAATCTCTTCCTTTGCCGATAGGCCGGCAGAAATTGTATCGCCTATTTTTGTCCGATAATGCGCCTTTGCCTTGAGTCCGTTTACCGAAACATCACCCTGTTTAATTTTATCCTGGATGTCCGTTCGCGAGAGCCTGAGGGGAATTTTACCGTGCAGATATACATCCAGGCGCACCCCTTTATCCGGCTCCTCTACTTCAAATTCATACCTGTCCATAATTCTTCCGGAGACCGCTTTTCCTAAGCAGGAAAAAACTCAAGGCAGCCACAAAGATAAATATACTCGCAATTTGAAACACCGTCAATCTTAAATATATCTTCCGGACATCGTCCCGCAAGAAGTCCAAAAAGAATCTTTTCATAGAATAAAACATGATATAAAGCAGGAATATTTTTCCTTCAAAATGCCTCTTTCTGTGTAGATACCTCAATAATAAAAACAGAGAAAAATCTATTGCGGAGGCGTAAATTTGAGTGGGATATCTATAAACAACCTCATCGGGGAATTTTATCCTTAACCCCGAGGTAGCAACCGCCCCAAAACAGCAACCCCGCAGAAGGCAGCCGAGCCTGCCTATAGATTGCCCTAAAGCCGCAAATGGGCTAATGAGGTCTGCGGTTTTAAAGAAATCCAAGCGGTGTATTTTTAAAAAAATAATCGAGGCAGCGAACGCCCCTAAAGCTCCTCCGTAAAAAGAAAGCCCTCCGTGCTGAAGCATCAAGATTTCAAATAAATTTTCCCTGTATTCATTGAAATTCATGGCTACATAGAGAAGCCGCGCGCCTATTATTCCGGAAACGAGGATATATCCGGAAAGGGCGTATATTACATCCTGGGAAATGTTATTCTTGAGAGCTTCTTTTGCGGCAAGACGGGTGGAAATAATAAAGGCGAGAGCCAAGGCCAGGCCGTAAGAATATAAAGCCACAGGTCCTATTCTGAAAAGCACGGGGTACATTTAGTTTATATTATTTTTTAGCGTTGAACTTTCTTTTTTTATGAAAATCTCCCTGACAATCAAGGCAACGCCCGCCGTTATTGAAGCATCCGCTATATTAAATACCGGCCATACCCTGAAATCCAGATAATCTATCACATAACCGAACACCAGGCGGTCAAATAAATTACTTAGCGCTCCGGAAATAATCAGACACAGGGAAATTTTGCCAACCTTAGAATAGGTCTTACCGCGCAGGAGGATTATCGAGAATAGAACCAATCCTAAAACAAAAAACACAAAGGAGAGATTGCCCCTGTTACGCAAAAGACCGAAGGCTATGCCCGTATTCTGAACAAGAGTGATGTGAAAAACATTTTTCAAAATCCCGATACTATCCCCCGGCAGAAAACGGCTGGATACAAAAGATTTAACAAACCTATCCAGGGAGAACAGACACCCCACCAGCAAAATGTACGGGAAATACAATAAGCCGCTTATCTTTTCTTTCTCTTCTCTTCTTTTGTCTGACATTCTATACAGTATTTTGCATAAGGAACAGCCTTAAGCCTTACCTTGGAAATCTTTTTTTCGCATATTACACAGATACCGTATTCCCTTGATTCAATTCTCTTCAGCGCATCTTCAATCGCATAAAGCAGCTCCTGTTCGTTCGAAGCAAGACCCAGCGAAAATTCTCTCTCAAAGGTATCGGAGGCCACATCTGCCATATGAAAAGTATAGCCCGACAGGTCTCCCGAGGCATCTTTCTGGGATTTATGCGCATCTTTTGCAATGTGTCCCACATCCTCGGTAATTTTTTGCTTTAACTTAATCAGAAGTTTCTTGAATTCGTTCATTTCTTTCTTAATCATTTTTAACAAACTCCTTTCCTTTCGATAGATAAGAACCTAAAAAAACTAATGGATAGATTCTTGATAATTTAACCGTTCCTTAAAACCGATGCGCAACGCGTACAGAGCCCGGGATGTTCATCATCACTACCTACGCTGGAGCTATAGTTCCAGCAACGGGGGCATTTGCTGCCTTTTGCCCTGTAAACTTCTACTCCGAATCCCGGAACTAAATCTATATCCCTGAAACTATCCGGAGGGATTTTATCTATTTTTTCTATTCTGGCTTCCGAGACGAGAAAAATCGCGGCAAGCTCCGATTTATACTTCATCAGGTAACGATGTAATTTTTCGTCAGAAACATAAAAAATAACTTCCGATTCGAGCGAATCTCCGATTATCTTATCTGTCCTTATTTTTTCTATGGCGCGCATAACAATGTCTCTCATTTTTAAAAGCAGTTCCCATTCCTTTAAAAGGCCATCATCAAACCATTCTCGGTTTACGTCCCTTAACTCAAACATATGCGCGGAAATTACACCTTTATATTTATCCTCTTTGGGTATATATTTCCAGATTTCCTCTGCGGTAAAAGGCATCAGAGGCGACCACAGCGCCAGAAGCACGCTTAATATCTCATATATTACCGTCTGTGCGGAACGACGCTCCAAAGAAGAGGCCCCGAATGTATAAAGCCTGTCTTTAAGTATATCCAGATAAACGGCAGACATATCAATAAGACAGAAATGGTATATAAGCCGGTATATTTTATGGAAATCAAATACTTCATAAGAAATAAGCGATTCATTAAGCAGGTTTTCGACTTTCGCCAGGGCCCACTTGTCTATTTCAAGAAGATCGTTATAACTGACCTTGTCGCGATTAGGGTCAAAATTATAGAGATTGCCGAGAATAAACTTTGCCGTGTTGCGCCATTTGCGGTAGACATCACATACCCTGTCTACTATCTCTTCCGATACCTTGATGTCATCGCCGAAATCAGAAGAAATCGTCCATAGCCTTAAGACATCAGCACCGAATTTATTCATGATATCCTGGGGGGAAATAACGTTACCTAAGGACTTGGACATTTTTCTTCCTTCGCCGTCAACAACAAAACCGTGCGTCAGGACCGCTTTAAACGGAGCAACATTTTTCATTCCCACCGAAGTAAGAAGCGAACTTTGAAACCATCCGCGATGTTGGTCGGAACCTTCAAGATAAAGGTCGGCGGGAAAGACAAGTCCCTTATCTTCCTTTAGGACCACCTGGTGGCTCACTCCCGATTCAAACCATACATCGACAATATCAGTTTCTTTGCGGAAATTTTCTCCGTTGCATTTCTTGCATTTTGTATTCAAAGGAAGGAGTTCTGTCTCTTTTTTTTCAAACCAG
>JBFZAB010000206.1:0-4160 GCA_041309285.1 Candidatus Omnitrophota bacterium | reverse complement strand
CTGATCCTGCCTTGTTCCTAAGGACAGAAGTCCAAATTAAATTTTAATAAGTTGAGAATGCTAAAATCCCCGGCTTAATTTATTCTTATATTAAAAAGCCGGGGATTTTTTTAGTCAGCTCCTTAATATTCCGAAAATACAGGAAATAAATAGTTGCTTTTTAGGAAATAGTGTTATAATAACGAAAGCAGTGTTTCTATAATATCCTGCCTAACCTTTAAATAAAAAGGAGGTGATTATGTTAGGAATACCTGACCCGGGAGTCTGGTTGGCCTACATTCTTTGTATCTTGAGCGTAGTTTTCTGCGTAGTATACGGCATAATTAACTGGAATAAAGGAGAAGAACCCATTTACACGGAAGATAAGAAATGGGTTGAAGATGAAAAAGGGGTAGAAGAAGAATTGTAATCTACTTAAGGAGGTATTATGAACAATATGCTTGTTTTAACGGTAACCGTAGTTCTGTATCTCTTTATTATCGGTTATCTTGGCTACTGCGGATACCGCAAGACAAAAAATACCCTTGATTACCTGGTAGCAGGAAGAAGCGTCCATCCCTTTATCATGGCCATCTCTTACGGCGCAACTTTTATCAGTACCTCGGCTATAGTGGGATTCGGAGGAGCAGCCGGACTTTTCGGAATGGGGCTCTTGTGGCTTACTTTCCTTAATATATTCGTAGGCATCATCATTGCCTTTGTTGTCTTTGGCAAACGCACCAGAAAGATGGGACACAACCTTGACGCGCACACTTTCCCCGAGCTTTTGGGAAGAAGGTTCAATTCCAAATTCATTCAGGGTTTCGGCGGCCTGGTTATATTTTTATTTATGCCGCTTTATGCCGCAGCAGTCTTAATCGGAGCGGCACGCTTTATTGAAGCAACCTTTCCTTCCGCCATAAATTATAACGTAGCGCTCTTGATTTATGCCTTGATTATATCCGCTTATGTTTTAGCCGGCGGTCTAAAAGGTGTTATGTACACGGATGCCTTGCAGGGCTCAATTATGTTTGTTGGAATGATCGTACTGCTAATTTTCACCTACTCTAAATTGGGCGGAGTAGCCGGGGCACACCAGGCCTTGACCCAAATGTCAAATCAAGTTCCGGCCAAGCTCACCGGGCTCGGGCACCTGGGCTGGACTCATATGCCGGCCTTTGGTTCCAATTTGTGGTGGTCGCTGGTTTCTACAATCGTCATGGGTGTAGGTATAGGCGTTCTTACCCAGCCGCAATTAGCGGTAAGATTTATGACCGTAAAAAGCAGTAAGGAGATTAACCGTGCGGTTCCGATAGGGGGTTTGTTTATACTCTGTATGACGGGGGTTGCTTTTGTGGTAGGCGCACTTTCAAACGTATATTTTTTCAACAACCCTAAGTTCGCAAAAATTGCCTCTGCCGTCACCGAGGGAAATATTGATAAAATAATTCCTACCTATATAAACAGCGCTTTACCCGTGTGGTTTGTCTATGTCTTTATGCTCACGCTGCTATCGGCGGCCATGTCCACATCCAGTTCTCAGTTCCACGCCCTGGGAACAGCCATCGGCAGGGATTTCTTTGAAAGGATTTTTTTAAAAGGCAAACAGGCTAAATATGGAGTTTTGATTACGCGTATAGGAATAGTCCTCGGGGTAATCGTAACCGTAATCCTGGGTTATCGTCTGCCCGGCAGTATTATTGCTATCGCGACGGCAATATTCTTTGGTCTTTGCGCAAACACATTCTTGCCTACGTATATCGGAGCGTTGTTCTTTAAGGGGATGACCAAGGCGGGGGCTGTAGCAAGCATGCTTACCGGATTTTTCGGTACCGCTTTCTGGCTGTTATTTATTCACCAGAAAGAATCCGAGGCGCTGAAGCTATGCAAGTTTATCTTCAATAAACCCACGCTTGCCAAATTCCCCTGGACGGTGGTTGACCCGATAGTGGTGATATTGCCCCTTTCACTCATTGTCGCAGTTCTGGTAAGTCTTTTTACTAAAAAGATGTCCAGACAGCATATCGACAACTGCTTCAGACATTTTTAATAACGCAAAAAAACAGATATATACGGCAGGCTCTTTTAAGAAGAGCCTGCCGTGTTGTTCACTTAAGAAGGTGAGTATTTGTAAGATGACGGTAATCAAGGTAAAGCCCGTTACGGTAACTCCGGAAATATTAGATTTTCTTGAGCGCCGCAAACTCATAAAGGCTCTCAGGCCGCCGGCCGATTTATTAGACCGCAAGTCGAAGCATTGCGTAGTTAGAAAAATTTATTCTACGGCACCGAGGTTCGGAACCCATAAACTTATCTGCGTAAACCTGAATCAAACGACCAAAATAATACTGACCTCACATCCTGATAACGAAGAATTTATTATACTAAACAATACTCAAAAAAACTTTAAACCTTTATATCTTATTATAGGATTACACAAAGATAGATTATTCGAGAAACTGGCAAGAAATGGAAAAATCGAGAAAAAAGACGTCATGGTCATAAAATTAAAATACAACGACCCCGCTACCTGTATTTTTACTATGCTTAAGGGTACCCCTCATTGCGAGATCACTTCCGAGGGCAGAGGGATATCCCCGATTTTCTTCGTGACCGAACCTGATAGATTGACTATGAAAACCCTGGATTTATTCGGCTATACTTTTACGCTATAAACAAACCCCGTTAGCATACTTCCTCAATAGAACATTTCTTTTCACTCGACGAGCATTCAAAAAACCATAAAATTAATTTTATGATTTCGAAAATAAAAAAATATGTTTCGAAAAGATTCAAAAGTTTCGGAATAAATAAACACAGGGAAGTTTCCCGCCTTCTCTATGAGATAAGCAAAAGAGAGAATACTTCGTTTCTTAAAATTGCAAAAGATATAAAGGGCAAGCATTATTCGATAATCAAAGACGACCTGATATCCCGGCGCTATCCGGGGGCCAAGGCCGCAGGTGCAAAGATAAGGGCATATCTCCCGGAATTAAATCCGGATTCTGAAAATACAACGGATCTCAATAAGAAATTTTCTCTGTATCCCGAAAAAGTTTTTGTGGAAAAAGCGGCTCACGGCGACTATCTAAGCTGCCGTATGAAAGAATTATTCCCCAAGGCAAGTTTTATATACATCGATTCTTTAAAAAACTACACGGCGGCCAAAACCCAAGATCTTAAAGATTACAATAAAAGACGCGCCAATTTTTTCGTCATACGGGAAAAATACGATTTTTTCAAAAAATGCCCGTGCACGGATAACGCTATTTCCTGTGGATACAAGGTGCTTAATCTTGGTCTCGGGTGCGTTTATGAATGCGTCTATTGTTATCTCCAGGGCTACTTAAATAACCCGGGAGGCATAGTTATCCCGTCCAATATTGAAGATTTCTTCCGAAGATTTAAAACAACCTTCGGTAAAAATAATTCTCCGAATCTTGTAAAGATAGGAAGCGGAGAATTTACGGACTCCTTGGCCTTGGATGAAATAACCGGTTTTTCGCGGCCTTTGATTGACTTTTTTAAATGTATTCCCGGCGTATATTTTGAATTTAAGACCAAGTCAAAAAATGTAGCTAATATCTTAAACTCAAAACCGTCAAAAAATATTGTTATATCCTGGTCGCTGAATCCGCCAAAAATCATCAAGGATAACGAATTTTATACCGCAGGACTTGAGGAAAGAATTTCCTCTGCCGTGGCCTGTGCAAAGGCAGGCTTTAAGGTGGGCTTTCATTTTGACCCCATCATCTACTATCAGGGCTGGGAGAAGGATTATAGAAATCTCGTAAATTATTCTTTCGATAATGTCTCGTCTGGCTCTATCGCCTGGATTAGCCTGGGGACATTAAGATTTAATCCTGGACTCAAGAAGATTATCGAGAACAGGTTTCCTAAAAATAAAATCCTCGATGAAGAATTGTTACTTGGTTTTGATGAAAAGTTGCGCTATTCTCCTTATTTGCGTATAATGATGTATAAGAAAATGCTTTCTTGGATTAAGAAAAGAGCACCCGGGGTTCACATTTATCTATGTATGGAAGAAAGAAAAATCTGGGAGGAAACCTATGGTCCTTAGCGGGTTCGAGATAAAAAAAATGATAAAAGAAGCGCGGCTGGTAAGGGATTTTATAGACCTGGATACACAACTTACTCCTAACGGATTTGATCTAACCGCG
>JBFZAB010000205.1:0-3070 GCA_041309285.1 Candidatus Omnitrophota bacterium | reverse complement strand
TACGTAAAAGTTAACTTTTTTTACGGGAGTAAAGATAGAATCGATTGCTATAACTCCTATCGGCTGCCCTTCTTTTTTATTGCGCTCGGCAGGAACATATCCTCTGCCCCGGGCAACTTCCATCTCTGCTACAAACTTAGCATCCTTGGTCAAAGTTGCAATATGCAGTTCGGGATTAATTATTTCAACCGTTTCGTCAGTAATTATGTCCTTGGCCTTAATCTCCCCTTTTTTATCGCGCTTTATCCAAATCTTCTTGGGACTTCTTGCGGTGGTCTTTATAATCAGATTCTTTATATTTAGAACAATCTGAGATACGTCCTCTGCGACTCCGGGAATAGTCGAGAACTCATGCTGAACGCCATCTATTTTTATGCTTGTTACCGCAGCGCCTTCTATCGATGAAAGCAATACGCGACGAAGCGAATTACCTATCGTAATACCGTAACCGTGCTCGAAAGGCTCGGCAATAAACCTACCGTAATTCTCGGTATAAGTCTTTTCTTCTAAATCCAGTTTCTTAGGCATTTCAAAATCACGCCATCCTATGCCCATCTCTTTTACCCCCTTTATATGTCCCGCTATGAAAACGGGTGATTAAAATTCTTTAATTTACTATTTTTAAATCAAAATAGGGTTGCTCTATTTTGAATATAACTCTACAATCAGAGATTCCTCAATCGGTATTACAATATCACCCCGCAAAGGTAATCTGAGTATTTTCCCCTCTAACTTATTCTCTGCTGCCTCGAGCCACACCGGAATTGCCCTGTCCTTACATAGTTGGCGCACCTGGGACATCAAATTTAGAAAGCTCTCTTTACCCTTAAGGGTAATAACATCTCCCGGTTTGGTCAAGTAGGACGGCAAATCAACCCTGCGGCCGTTAACAAAGACATGCCCGTGATTGATTATCTGCCTTGCCTGAACACGCGATACGGACAGGTCCAGGTTAAAAATAATGCTGTCCAATCTCCTTTCCAAAAATTGTAAAAGAATTTCTCCGGTTACACCTTTTGCGCGAGCAGCACGGCGAAAATAATTTTTAAACTGTTTCTCTAAAATACCATAAATGCGTTTAACTTTTTGTTTCTCCCTCAATTGCAATGCGTATTCCGTAAGCTTGGAACGAGGTCTTCCGGGCTGTCCTGGTCGCGACTTTCCATGCTGTCCCGGTATATAGGAACGCCTACCGAAACTACACTTATCGGTCATACAACGTATCCCTTTTAAAAAAAGTTTTACCCCTTCTCTGCGACATATTCTGCACACTGCCCCGCTGTATCTAGCCATTTCTCCTCACTTCACTTAAAACTGGTTATTGATTATTGGTTATTGGTTAAATAATTCAAGACACCACATTTAACTATTTAACCTTACCTGCCTGCCGGCAGACAGGTAACTGTTTAACCATAATGACAAACTAAAAAGTAAATTATACTCTTCTCTTCTTGGGCGGACGGCAGCCGTTATGCGGAATAGGCGTAACGTCCTTTATGGACTTAACGGCAAGCCCGGTTGCCTGAAGAGCTCTTATGGCAGTTTCACGGCCGGAACCCGGGCCTTTCACTACCACATCTATCTCTTTTATCCCCACTTCGGCAGCCTTTTTGGCAACTTCGGTAGCGGCAATCTGAGCTGCAAAGGGCGTAGATTTGCGTGAACCCTTAAAACCTACCGACCCGGCCGAAGACCACGCAATTACATGACCATCGGTATCGGTAACCGTGATAATCGTGTTATTAAAGGTCGATTGGATATGAGCAATCCCTTTGCTTACCGTTCTTATAATCTTCTTCTTGCTTTTTCCTTTTTTAACCATAACGCACCCCTTTAAATAAAATATTTGCTGTTTTTAAGCTGCCTTCGTTGTTTTTACCGGCCGCGCTGTATCCGTGCTTCTCTTCTTCATCCCTACTCCGCGGCTGGGCCCTTTCCTCGTGCGAGCATTAGTCTTCGTACGCTGCCCTCTAACGGGCAACCCTTTTCTATGCCTTAAACCCCTGTAGGAACCCACTTCCATAAGGCGCTTGATATTCTGAGAAATTTCTCTCCTCAACTCGCCTTCCACGCGGTAATTCTTCTGGATAATATGGGCAATCTTAGAGATTTCATCGTCGTTTAGTTCTTTCGCTCGCGTATCGGGATTTATCTGTGCTTCTTTTAGTACGCGGAGCGCCAGGGGAAGCCCGACACCATAAAGATACATAAGGGACACCGCTATCTTTTTCTCTTTTGGTATATCCACACCTAAAATTCTTGGCATATTCTCCTCACTTCGTTCGGAAGAAACCAGATACCAGTAACCAGTCCATCTGGTTTCTGTACTCTGGGTTCTGGTTACTTTATCAAATCATCCCTGTCTCTGTTTGTGCTTAGGATTAATGCAGATAACCCGCACTACGCCTTTTCTTTTCACTATCTTACATCTGGTGCAAATTCTTTTTATAGACGGCCTTACTTTCATATTTTAGCTCTCTTTATTTTTAAAACATGCTCTATTTTTTACGATAAGTAATTCTCCCGCGCGTTAAATCATACGGCGACAACTCCATTGTCACCTTATCTCCGGGTAATATTCTGATAAAATTCATTCGCATTTTCCCTGAAACATGAGCCAGAATTTTGTGGCCGCCTTCTAATTCTACTCTGAACATCGCATTAGGCAGTGTCTCTTTCACTGTTCCCTCAACCTGTATGGGTTCTTCTTTAGGCATAATGTCTCTTTTATATAAGTTTCGAAGCGGTAAGAATCAGCGGCTCTCCTTCCGTTACACAAACCGTGTGCTCAAAGTGAGCGCTCAACTTTCCGTCGCAAGTCACCACTGTCCAGCCGTCAGCCAATACCTTTACCTCGTGTCCTCCGGCGTTAATCATCGGCTCTATTGCCAAAACCATATTCGGTTTTAATGCCGGGCCGTGACCGGGTGAACCATAATTAGGTATCTCGGGATCCTCGTGCATCCGGCTCCCTATGCCATGACCGACAAAATCACGCACTACGGAATAACCATTTTCTTCGACATACCGCTGCACGGCACAAGATATATCAGAAAGCCTACCTTTGCTG
>JBFZAB010000204.1:0-8009 GCA_041309285.1 Candidatus Omnitrophota bacterium | reverse complement strand
TACTTGCACTTTTAAACGGCGAGAAAAAAAACGAAATAAATACCCAAACAATATATGCAATAAGCGGGACATCAAGGGAAGTTTTTCTGTAAAAATCTTTACCTTTAATCAGACTGACTGCAGAAATAAACAAAAGCAGACCGATTACTATTTGGGCTAAAAATAACTTGTAATTAATCCAATCCGCATTAGAAACCAATATTTCTAAGGCTACGAGCAGAACAATACCCAAAAATAGTATTTTCCTCATCTTCCTAACCTACTAATTATCGTAGTATCAAAGTATCAATGTGTCAATGTTTATTTTTCCTTTTTCTCTATCCTCTATTCCCATTTCTATCCTTGACACTTTGACACCTTGACGCTTAATAGGTGCGGGGCACACTCATCGTTACTACCCGCTGTGCAGGAGCCTGATCAATAGAAAAGACTTGCGTTGCAGCTACGCTGCTCACGGAGGTAAGCGTTCCGTTCTGGGCCTGTGTATTACTTCCTACAAAACCAAGGGAAAATGAACAATTAGTTTGGCTGGGGGGATTAAAGGCAACACCGGTTGCAAGGTTAGACGCCGGAGTTCCGTCGGCCCAATTTGTATCATTACCAAATGTGGTTCCTAGATTATACAATCCGTACTCTAATCCGGACTCGGAAATATAGTACGCCTGAGTCGTATAAAGGAGCTGGTAAGAAGACTGAGATATTATTGTCATCAACGTTACCAGAACCAGCCCAATGATGACAAAAACGACGATAATATATAGAACCATAGTCAGGATAATGCCCTTTTCCCCGGTTGAATGGTAACTGGTTAAATGGTTAAATTGCATTTGGTTTATTGGTTAAATGGTAATTGGTTAAATGGTTAAATTGGTTTTTCCATTTAACTACTTAACTTGAAGCTACTGCATTTTTACTTCCCCCGTAGACTTAATTACGGTAATGGTCAAGGTCTGGTCTCCGCAGGTAAGCACTACCGTTCCGTCGGCAGAAAGGTTTTCGTTTCCTACCTGCGGACGGCCTAAAGAATCAAATCTGACTGAGCTGGAGTTGGTTATGGTCGAGCCGTCAAAATCAACGGTGGATATCTTTACCCCGCTAAACTCGGGCATGTTATCAAAATCATAATTTATGTCCTGGTAGTTCTTGGCCGGGTCTTTAACATAGGATATTGCCCCTTGGGTCCAGGTTCCGTTGGTAATCGTCCCGGTATTACTATTCCCGGAATAATCTGTGGCAGAAGTCCCTGCCCCTTCATCTAACTTCCACCAGGCAACTAATCCCGCCCGGCTCTGGGGAGTCCTGTAGGTATAAGAATAGTCTATTTCTCCGGCAGACAAAACACGGTTATAGATTCTTATTTCATTTATAACTCCCTTAAAATAGTTGGTTCCGTCCGATTCTCTGCCGATACAAAGATTATTGGTATTTGTGCTTAATGATGAAGGTATATCACCACCTACCCAAACAAGAAAATTTTTATAAACATTATCTATATACATATAGCCTACTGGAGTTGAGTTATTATAAATAAATACCACGTGGTGCCAATTCATATCAGTTACATCTGGAGTGGTACTGCTGTAAAGTCCGTCTGTTACTCCATCTAGCTTAAGATCCATCCCCCCATCAGCTCTTAGGTTAATTTCATATCCGCCTAATCCGTCATATTTTGAGACTAGATAACCTGCGCTGTCATCGCTTTCACTCTTCACCCAGGCCTCGATGGTAAAAGAACCGGTTATATTCAGCAAGTCTCCGTTTCCGCAATCAACATAAGCATTCGTCCCGCTGCTGAAGCTGGATGCCGCCTGATATACGGCATAGGTCTCGTTGGTGGCATTAAATTCCACGGTATAAGCCCTCTGCTCCAACTTCGAACGCTCCTGAGCTAATCTTATATGGGAAACCACCTGTCTTCCCGCAGCCTGAAGCCTCGTTCTCTCAATACCGTTAAGCATACGCCCAATTACAGCCCCGCCGACAACCGCTATAATCAGGACAACGATAATAAGTTCAATAATGGTAAACCCCTCTCTAATAATAGTGCAACATTTGTTGCATTGCTGGTTTGTCGCATTATTTTGCATTTTTATTGCTGTTCTTCCTCTATACATTTATGCTATACGGCAACATTTAGGTAACGATAAACAGTAGCACGATTAATCTTTAATTTAGCTGCTATTTCATTAATATTATATCCCCTTGCCATCAACTGTTCAATCAGAAATTTTCTTGCTTTAAAATCACAAGGGGTCCTCAGGCGTTTTTTCGACCTCAATTCATCAATTCTGCTATTCAACACATCTACGCTAACCACTTCATCGCCTTTTCTTTTAAAAAATCTTGGCCTGTGTTGAAATATATGCGTACTAAATTTGCTTAATGCTGCCGGTTTTTCGTAAGCACTGGCTATTTTGATTTCCGTGCCATCTTTTAATAAATCCCTATACACTTTACGAGAATTATCAAGATCTTCGTCCAGGATTTTTAAAATAAATTCCGGGTTGACAAAACTTGGCTTCTTCACAGATTCAACAAAAAGCCTGCAAGACGACCACCTATACTGAACAGGATGCTTAACCAAATTGGCCGCAAAGGGGTTAAGATGAATATAAAGTGAGGATGCTAAACAATAATTGTCATCGAAACACAAGGCCTGGCGAAATGCACCGCCAAACACGTGGCCTTTTCTCTCGTATTTTTTATTAAATAATTTAGCATAACTTTCGAACAATGATTTAGCCGCTTCTGATAGGTTTGGCTTATTTAATTTCAACAATAAATGCAGGTGATTAGGCATTAAGGCAAAGGAGAATATTTCTAAAGAGAAGGATTCGGAGATCTCTTTTAACAAATGCAGCATATAAAGGTAATCAGCATCTTCTAAAAATAAGGGTTCTTTGCCTGTAGCACGCTGGGTAATGTGAGTTATAGCACCGGGGAAAGCAAGCTTATTCCTCGCCCTAAAAATCCTTTTTATTTTACCATTTTCCACTAAATCAAGAGCATCCATAGCCAATATTTAAATAGTGCGACATTATTGCATTGCTGGTTTGTCGCATTATTTTTATTTTTGCTCGGAAATTCTCTTCAGAATTTCTTTCATATTCTTTTTTGCCAACTCGTTCTCGGGCTCAATCTCCAGCGCTTTTTCGCAATTCCTTTTGGCCTTCAACAGTTCTCCTTTTGCCATATAACAGACACCCAGATTTATACGGGCATTTACGCTTTCGGGGTCAATACGCAATGCCTCCTTATACGCAGGGATCGCGGCATCAATTAAGCCCATTGCCTGAAAGACATTTCCCAGATTAAAGTAATACTCCGCGCGGCTGGAATTTATCGCTACCGCTTTTTTAAACTCTGCCAGCGCCTTGCGGCATAATCCTTTTTCAAAATATACACAGCCTAAATTGTTGTGCGCCTCGGCAGATAAAAATCCCCCCGAATACGCCGCCTTCTTATACTCTTCTATCGCATCTTCCTTTCTACCCTTCTTTTCATAGAGAAAGCCTAAATTAGCGTGTGCACTGGAAAGACGCGGGTTAACCGATATTGCCTTTTCATAATATGGTATTGCCTCATCAAATTTTTCCTGCCGTTGATAGGTTACGCCAATATTGTTATAAATTTCTCCCATATAAGGATTGGCTAAGACAGCCTTCTTGTATTCAACTCTGGCTAATTCTGTATTTCCGATAGTATCAAAAAAAACACCTTTTTTAAAATACGAGAGGGGATAAATTGCCTTTCTGTCCCTTAACCCTTCCGTATTAACTTCAGGTTCCGGATCCTGCCAATTATTAAAATCAATTCTATATTTATCAATAACGGCCTTGTTTTCCGATGAAGTCTTCACAAAAACCAGACCATTGGCGTCAAAAAAGACAAGGCACCAGTTCTTATCATCATAGAGGCGCTTAAGCAGGACGGGGCTTGAGTTGATATCGAGAATAAAGTAGTTTATATCAAAATCGCGCAATAACTGTTCAAACATATAGGGATAAAGGAACACTTCGGCATAATAACGCAGGTGGTCTTCATCATAAACACTCGTCCTCCCGTCAATAAATACCTTAAATTCAGGCCATGCCCGCCAGATAAGGTAACCTCCAAAACTGAAATTATTGAAGCCGTTCCCTTTTATTCCATTGGCAATAATGAAATTAACCGCTTCTTTAGGGTGCACCGGAGCCTCGCCGAAACCTGCGCGACACACAACTTTTCCATGCACTACGAAACGGCTGTTTAGGGAAACGCGCGAAAAATAGATACAGACAATAATTATGCCGCAGTAGATAAATCCGATAAAAAACTGCTTTAATAATCTAAATACACGGTTACCAAACAGTTTTATATCCTGCGGGTGCGACAATAAAGACGTAAAATTATCGGCAACTATGGGCATGCTCACTATGCTGAAAAAAGCAATATTACGCACCGCAACTAAGGAGAGATAAAGAAACGCAAAGTAAAGAAAAAGATTGCTCAGATTTATGCGCCTGTAATTTAAGAGAAATGAAACCTGAGAAACAACAACCAGGATTTTATAATAAATAAATTCAAAATTAAAAATCCCGCGTTCAACAAATGGAGGCCGCAATTCGGTAATCCCCCCCGCCAGGACATCTATATGCGTATGCATCCAGCCGAATAGCGATACATATTCCCTAAAAATTTTGAGCCCGTAGGGATTTATAAAAGTTGCGCCGATAACAGCCAGTCCTACGAGAAACAGCTTTTTTATTCCTGCCCGGTCAAGCGCCGAATCTTTGTTCCACTCCCAGGGTAGCTCGACACGCCTGCCTATAAACTCGGCAACCAAAAACACCCAGACGAACATAACTCCGGCTATGGCAAATGCGTGTAAATTAACCCAGAGAAGCTGAAAAACCGGAAGAAGCCAGATAAGCCACGTATTTTGAGATCTAAATTTAAGAAGCACGGATAAATAGACAGCCGTAAAAAGAAAGCTGAACATCTCAGGACGTTCTACAATCCTCTCTTTTGCGGCAAGGACAGTAAAGAAAAGTAAGAGCAAAGACAATAGCCAATTTTTATTTTTAAGAGTCGCGCGAAACAGGACAAAGAAAATAGAGAGGAATAAAATTACCTTTAATACCTCAATTCCCGCAAAGCCCATAAGCTTGTAGAAGGAATACGCAATAACCGCAAAGAGCCAGTCGGGATTAAACCAGAAGTGCCCGGAAGAGGTATAGGAATAGATATCGGCCTGGGGAATCTTAAAATGGGCGAGGATATGTTTACCGGTTTGCAGATGCATCCAGATATCCAAATCCCAGATTTTCTGGAAAGAAAAAATTGCTACCAAGGAAAGGATGGATACAAGCGCGGAAAATTTAAGGAAAGAATTGATCCTTTGCATTAAACCACCATTTTAGAAGTGCACAAGAACATCAGGCACCAGTGCACAAGTTTTATGATCCGCTATTTATTTTCTGTTAGGTTCTCTAATTTTTCCAGGTTGGATTTTGCCTCGGGTAAATTCGGGTCAAGTTCAAGGGCTTTTTTAAATTCGGTCTCGGCACGTAAATAATCGCCTTTATCAAGATAACAAGCGCCTATACTGTTATAAACCAGGGCAACTGAGGAGTCTATTTCTCTTGCTTTCAGGAAACAAATAAGCGCCTCACTTAAACGACCCATCTTAATCAGAACAAGCCCTTTATTATAAAAGAATTCAAATCTCTGCGGATTTATTTGAATTGCCTTATCGTATTCGGATATGGCACGGCGGTAAAAACCTTTTTCTTTATATATATCTCCCAGATTATTATGAAGCATAGGATTTTTAGGATTAAAGGGAGAGCCGGCTTTCTGATACAGGC
The DNA here is from genome assembly GCA_041309285.1 of Candidatus Omnitrophota bacterium. Taxonomy (GTDB): domain Bacteria; phylum Omnitrophota; class Gorgyraeia; order DTHP01; family DTHP01; genus JBFZAB01. The sequence goes on along the minus strand of JBFZAB010000204.1, from coordinate 2,160 downwards.
GCATTGCTTCATCAACCATACCTTTTTCCTGATAAATGAGCCCTAGGTTTACATAGGCACTAGTCATATATGGATTTAAAGAAATTGCATTTTTATATTCTTTAATTGCAAGTTCTGTCTCTTTTTTATCTTTATAAACAGCGCCTAAATTATTATGAATATCAGCGGAATCGGGATTTATATCCAGGGCAAACTTATAAGCCTCTTGCGCTTTATCATAAAAACCCAACCCGTGAAGGAAAAGGCCTGTACGAGAATAATCCGCAGGGTAAGGTTTTTTCTTTAAAGTCCTTACTCTTTCAAGGTTCGGAGGAATTATTTTATATTTATTTAAATCAATACCGTAACGCTCAATTATTAGTTTATTTTCCGGAGTATTTTTTAAAAAAATAACTGCTTGAGAATCAAGATAAACCAGTTTCCATCCGGGATCATTATAAAGCCTCTTTAAGATACCGCCGGTATTAATGTCTAGAAGAAAATAGTTAATGTTAAAACGTTTAATCAAATCATCAAACACCGCACTATAGCTCATAGTATCCGCAAAGTAACGCAGATAATCATCTCCGTAAATAGCTGTCCGCCCGTCAATAAAAACCTTCCTTTCAGGGTAGCAACGATAGATAAAATAACCTCCGTAGCCAAAAGTATTGAAAATATTTCCGGAAATGTTTTCCTTGAATATAAAATCAATCGCTTCCTCAGGAAATACCTTCAAAGCTCCTATTCCGAATATACGTTGAACCCTGCCGTGCTCATATAACGATAAATTAAGGAGTCCCTTGGTCAGGCAGAACCCGGCAGTCAGCATAAAAAAAACAATTACAATAACGGCTGCATTGCGGATAAGTCTAAATGCGCGTCTGGAATTAAAATTTTCTATAGTCTTCATAAAGCTATTTATGTTCTCAACCATAATGGGAGCACATACGAGGCTAAAGATAATAATGTTTCTAATTGCCCGAAGGGACAGATTTAAAAATATTGCATAAAGGAAAAAATTGGCCAAATTCAAGCGACGGTAATTTATAAGAAAACTAAGGAGAGAAAAAACAATCAGCAATTTATAAAAAAAGAACCCTGGGGCAAGAAAAGGTGTATTTGCAAAGGGAGGGATAAGTTCGCTTATTCCTCCCAAGAGTATTGAGCGATGCTGGGTGAGAAACCCAAAAAGCTGAAACGGGATAAGATAGATTTTATAAGTATAGGGGTTAATTATGCTGGTTGTAATACAAAGCAGGCCTATAAAGAAAAGGCGCCAGAAATCTTTGCTCTTTAACGTATCGGGGGAATTCCAGAGCCAGGGTAGCTTTACCTTCCAGGAGATAAATTCTCCGAAAAGAAAAATAAAGATAACTGCTATCCCGCCAAAAGAAAAAACATGAATATTTGTCCAGAAAACCTGCAAGATCGGCAGAAGCCAGATAAGCTTTGTTTTCTTACGCCTATATCTATAAATTATATAAAGGTAGATTGAGAGAAATAGGTAACTAAAAAACTCCGGCCTTTCCACAAAGCGGTCTTTAGCAACAAGAGTAACTAAAAATAGAGACGCGAGTGAAACGAGCCATTTCTTCCGGGTATAGCCGACTTTGAAAAGCACAAAAAAAGAAAGCGCAATAACAAGCGCTTTCAAGAGGACAATTCCTGCCGCCCCGAATTTATGATAAAGAGGATAAACGATTATCTGAAACAACCAGTGAGTATTCGCCCAGTAAGCGCCGGGCCTGGTATAGGAATAGAGATCTATTTTGGGTAGGCTTCTTTCGGTAAGGATGCGCTCGCCGGTCCTTAGATGCATCCAGATATCGTAATCGGAAACTTTGCGTAAAGAGAGAAAAAAAACGAAAGCAAAAAAAGCTGAAATCAGGAATATCTTCAGGAATTTATTCATTGTACAACGGGATAGAAAAATGGGGGGTTATTACACCCCCCATTTTGATCTCTATTCAGCTATTTATTTCCCGGTAAATATTTATCTACCAGGTGTTTGTGTCATTATTTGAAGTCGTTGTAGCAATTGTATCGTTTGGTATCACTGAACGACCATGAGCACTGGCGGAAGCAGGGGCATAATTACCATAGTACCAACCCGGTGCTCCGTCGTTGCGGATAGAATTATTACTGTAACCCGCGGCTTCTGAAGCCCCTACCTGAACA
>JBFZAB010000203.1:0-2777 GCA_041309285.1 Candidatus Omnitrophota bacterium | reverse complement strand
TTGGAGTTATAAATTTGGTAAGAATGATAGTACCGTACTTTTTTACCATAAGTTAGAATCCGATGGGAAAATAAAGGAAGAGGATAGGGAGCCGGATGTACGTTTTTTTGAGTTCTATATCTTCGCTTTTAATGAACTAACTACGGTACGGAGTGGGCTAGGTGACGGCCCTATATCTTTTGTAGCAATATCGGAGTTTGCTCGAAGATATGATGTAGAGGACTTTGACGAGTTCTTACACGTTATCCGATGTATGGATAATGAGTTTTTAAAAGTTTCAAGGACTGAAGATGGTACAAAAAACAAGTATAAGAACAATCATAATCAAAATCAAAGAGGAAGGTACTAAGAATCTTGCGATTGTTAATAAAAATTTAGATAAATTAAAGAAAACGGCTAAAAGAACTTCGGATGGATTATACTCTTTGAAAAGGGCGTTTCAATTTTTAGTGGCCTCCGCTGCTATTAAATTTTTTACAGATGCTTCCGATTCTTTACAATTATTGTTTGATCGAATTACTATTTTTTCGGGGGGTGCTGATAAGGCGCGAGAAGCGTTTAACGATCTTGCGGCGGCGGCGCGGTTTACAAATAGTTCGTTAGCAGGTTTGGCCACGGTATATAGTAGGATTGCTTTAGCTACTACGGATATAGGGTTAAGCTCCAAAGAGATTATAGGTGTTACTGTGGCGTTACAGCAGACATTTAGGTTGTCCGGAGCCACTCTGGCAGAGGCTACAGCCTCGACGATACAGTTAAGTCAGGGATTAAGCTCTGGGGCGGTGCGTGGGCAGGAACTCCGTTCTGTTTTGGAGGCTAATGCGGTGTTCGCTGGGTTGTTGGCCAAAGAGTTTAATGTTGGCAGGGGTGCTTTGATCAAAATGGGAGAGCAAGGGTTATTTACTTCGGAAGTTGTGTTGGCGATGCTTGCTCGTAATATGCAAAGTTTAAATAAAGACGCTCAAAAGCTAAGTCAAACTTATGAACAAACTTTAGTAAAAGCGTTAGATACTGTTAAGCAGAAAATATTTGATTTGGATCGGGCAATAGGACTAAAGAGTAAAGTAGCTGCCGTTGTTGGAGAGTTAACTTCCAATTTAGCTGCTACCGCTGCGGCGTTAGCGGTGTTTGTGGGTACTATGAAATTGGCGGCGGTATATGCTTCAGGTTTCTTTGTGGCGGTTACAAAAGGCGTAGGGATTCTTGGTGCATTTAAAGCAGGGTTGGTAGGTATTGGTGCATTTTTAACATCTACCTTATTACCTGTCCTTATTGCGGTAGGTGCTGCTATGGGAATCTATCAGGTAATAAAAAATTGGGAGACTCTGGGAGATAGGATAAAATTAGCAGGGACGTATATAGCTATCTTTTTTAACGAGATGCTTTTAGGTATTCAAAAGATGATCCTCGCTGCCAAGCAATCTAGTATTTTACAATTCTTTTTTGGGGAAATGGATCTCGCATCTAACTTAGAGGGTATTTCTAAAAGAACTGAAGAGATCGAAAAGTTAGATATGGCGGTTTATAATTTAGGGAATCAAATTGAGAAGATAGCAGAAAAGAAAGCTGAGTTAAATTTTGATGTACTACTATCGGATGTGGCAAAAAGATTTGAAGAGTCGATGGGTGCGAAGAAAACTTCTCCAATGAAAACTCTAAGCGATTTAAGCATTGCCACAGCAAAGGCACAAGCTCAATATGATAGTTTATCAAAAAGTATTGACTCTGGAAAGATAGCATTTAAGGATATCAAAGGATTGTTAAATTACGATGACACTCGCCAAAAATTATTACGATTAAAAAATGTAGTTTATGATTTGACCTCTCAACAATTGAATGTTGCTGAGAAAGCGGCGAAGGATGAAAAGATAACTCAAGAGCAAAGGGACAAAGCAAACAAAGCTGCTATTGGACTAGGGAAGAAAAAAGAAGAGTTAGAAAAAGAAATTGCAAATTTAAGTATGAATACTTCGGAGAGGTTAGCAGCATTTTTTAAAAACATGGCGGTGTCGGATGTAACAAGTGCTATTGCTGGCGGTAAGGAAGGATTTAGAAAATTATTTACGGAGTCGGTATCGGGAATAGCTAGTGCAATAGATCCTGTAGTAGGTGCGGCGTTAGCTCCTCTTATTGATATGTTTTCTCAAGGGCCTGAACACGCTAGGGAAATGGTGAGAGGATTTGTTGCAGGGGTTCCAGAGGTAGTTACAGCGTTTGTTGAATCCATTCCAGTTTTCATAGAAGAATTGACTAATGGTATTCCGATCATTATTGAACGTCTGGCAGCGAATATGGACAGAATCGCTGTGGTGTTGGCAGTAAATGTAGGAAGGGCCTTAGGGGCGCAAATGCCGATGGTCGCAATGTCTTTGGCAAAAGAAATGCCCAGGGCGGCGGCAGAATTTATAAAGGGGTTAGTCGCAGGTGCAGGCCAATTCATGAGCGAATTAACCGGAAACGTCGGTAAGGCCACTGGAGTTTCAAGTATCCTGGGATTTTCTCAAGGTGGGATTGTTGGAGGATCTTCTTATTATGGAGATAAACTTTTAGCGCGAGTTAATTCCGGCGAAATGGTTCTAAACAAAGCGCAGCAACAAGCACTTTATGAAGATATTCGCAGGCCTCAACATAATGATTTAGATGTTTACGCCCATATTGCTGACGCGATACACGCTGCCTTTTCTCAGCCAATTGTTGTACAAATAGATGGTAGAGAAATTGCGAGAGTTACCAGGGAACAGGTAAAACAAGGATACGCAATAGCATGAGTAATGTTC
>JBFZAB010000202.1:0-5640 GCA_041309285.1 Candidatus Omnitrophota bacterium | reverse complement strand
ATAAAAGACGAGGGGTTGCAGATAGAAAGATTAGGCAAGTCGTTATGGACGAGATACCGCCAGAGATTTGGAGAAAATATAGATTTACCCGAAGGGGGATATCAGGGAACCTATATAGCAGATCTTGCCCGGGAAATTTCGGATGAGGAAAAGAATAAATTCAGCGAGTGGAACGAAGAAACCAAAAATTTCTTTATTGATTTCGGTACAAAACGCATCCTTGAAATTATAAAAGGCGACCTTGAAAGATTCGGTGTTAGATTCGACAGCTGGGTCAGCCAGGCTGCATTGGTAAAATCCGGCAAAATAGAAGAAGTGGTTGCAATATTAAAAAAGAGGGATTTTATATACGAAAAAGAAGGGGCTTTGTGGCTGAGGTCTACCGTGTTCGGCGACGATAAGGACCGTGTTATAGTAAAGTCGGATAGAAGCTATACCTACATAGCTTCCGATATTGCCTACCACAGGGATAAATTTGAACGGGGTTTTAAGAAAATTATAAATATTTGGGGCCCAGACCATCACGGTTATATCCCGCGCCTTAAGGCATCTGTTAAAGCCCTTGGTTACGATGCGGAACAGATCAAGATATTAATTGCTCAGCTTGCCACTCTTTATCGCAATAATCAACCGGTTCCCATGTCTACAAGGGCAGGTAGTTTCATTACCCTTGAGGAGATAGTCGATGACGTAGGCAAAGACGTGGCCAGATTTTTTTTCCTTCACAGAAGACTGGAGAGCCACCTCGATTTTGACTTAGCGATAGCCAAAGAGGAATCTGCCGAGAATCCGGTGTACTATATTCAATACGCCAATGCCAGGATTTCCAGTATTATAGACCACGCCGCGAAAAACGATATATGCGTTGAATCCGATATTAAGAATAAAAGCATAGATAGCGAACTGCTTAAATTATTAGGCCCTGACGAATTGCTGCTTTTGCGCATCCTTATGCAATTTCCTTTTATATTGGCCGCTTCTGCCTCCAGCCTTGAGCCTAATATTTTGATAACCTACCTGGAAAATCTTGCCAGAGAATTTCACCAGTACTACACCAAAAACCGTGTTGTAGGTTCCGAAGCGAATCTAACCAGGGCACGCATACTGGTTATATCGGCGGTATCTTCCGTTATAAAAAACGGCTTAAGAATATTGGGTGTTTCCTTCCCGGATAAGATGTAAATTAAACTCAGGCTTACAGAATTGAATGAATGTAAGCCTGCCTGAATGTGGTTACTGCTCGTTTTTTTTGAGACTTCGCATAAAACCATCTAAAGTTGGTTGAATGTTTGATGTTCTAAAAATATACAAAGGAGAAATTCTCTCGCAGGGGGAGTTTATCCGCCGCATAGACAGGCTTGGATATCGCCGCCGCGAGGCAATATCGGACGTAGGGGATTTTTCCTGCCGCGGAGAAACGATAGAAATTTTTCCTTCCTCTTTTGAATCGCCTGCAAAAATTATCTGGGACGACCAGAAGATTTTCGGAATCAGGAACTTTAATATTGCAACCGCAGAACTCCTGGGCCATTACGACGTCATTATTATACTTCCTGTATCCGAGTCCGCGCAGAGTCTGAAAGTAAATTATGCCAAGCTTGATGAAAGCTTCCCTATACAGAATTTTGTTGAGATCAAGAAGGGTGATTTTGTGGTTCATGTCAATCACGGCATAGGTATTTATGAAGGCTTGAGAAAAATCAAGACCAAGGAGGATGTTTCAGGCGATTGTATAATCATAAGATATCAGGATAATGCCCGCCTGTATGTTCCCTATGAGGATATGCATCTGGTGCAGAAATACATCGGTTTCGAAGCCAGGCCGCCGCGTATCTATAAATTAGGTTCCAACGAATGGCAGAGGGTTAAGGAGCTCTCCAAGAGAGGGATATGGTCCAGGGCTAAGGAATTTCTGGAAATTCAGGCCAAACGCAGAATTCTCGTAGGTTTTTCTTTTTCCAAAGACGTACCCTGGCAGGCGGAGCTGGAGAAAAGTTTTCCCTATAAAGAAACCCCTGATCAGCTAAAGGCTGCCTGTGAAGCCAAAAAAGACATGGAGTCGCATTTCCCTATGGACAGGCTTTTATGCGGAGACGTGGGTTACGGCAAAACGGAGGTGGCATTGCGTGCCGCATTTAAAGCGGTAATGAGCGATAAGCAGGTGGCAATCCTTGTTCCGACGACCATCCTTGCCGAACAGCACTTTCATACCTTTAAAGAAAGAATGAAAGATTTTCCGGTTAATATTGAAATGCTCAGCCGTTTCAGGACCAGAAGTGAGCAGGAAAAAATCGTAGAAGGATTAAAAAACGGATTTGTTGATATAGTAATCGGAACACACCGGCTTATTTCCTCTGACATCAGATTTAAAGACCTGGGGCTTGTGATTATCGATGAGGAGCAGCGTTTTGGTGTCGCGCATAAAGAAAGGTTTAAAGAATTCCGGCTTCTTGTCGACGTGCTTACGCTTACGGCTACCCCCATACCGCGTACTTTATATATGTCCTTGATGGGAGCCAAAGATATGTCTATAATAAATACGCCCCCTAAGGACAGGTTGCCGATTAAATCCGAGGTGGCCGAATATGACGATCGCCTGATAAGAAAAGCGATACTTCATGAAATGAAAAGAAAGGGCCAGATTTTCTTTGTCCATAATCGGGTCGAGGGGATAGAAAAAGTAGCCGGGCAGCTTTCCCGTATCGTTCCGGAAGCGCGTATTGCTGTCGGCCACGGTCAGATGCATGAACATGAGCTTGAAAAGGTGATGATTGATTTTGTAGATAGGAAAGTAGATGTCCTTGTTTCAACTACGATTATCGAGTCAGGAATAGATATCCCTAACGCCAACACGATAATTGTTAACCGCGCCGATTGTTTCGGGCTTGCTGACCTCTACCAGCTTAAAGGTCGGGTAGGCAGGTTTAATGTCCAGGCGTATGCCTATTTTCTTATACCCCGGGGTTTTATCCCTGATAGCGAGGCAAAGAAGAGGCTTGCGGCAATAGAGAAATATACGGAGCTGGGCTCCGGCTTTAAAATAGCCATGGAGGACCTGGGAATAAGGGGGGCGGGAAACATTTTGGGAACACAACAGCACGGATACATTAATCAGATAGGTTTTGACCTCTATTGCCGGCTTCTCAAAGAAGCTACCGTTAAACTTTCACAGCATAAGGAGGATTTTATAAATTCTTCCGCCAGAAAAGAAAGATTTGCGGTCAGTCAGCTGGCGTAATCAGCTAAAGTATAACTGTTAAACAAGAAATAGATTTTAAAAAGGAGGTACGGGTTGAAAAGAAAGCTTTTTACCTTTGCTTTGTTTGGCTCTCTGGTTTTGACGGCAGATATTTATGCCGAGGTCATCAACAGGATTGTTGCGACCGTAAACGACGAGGTTGTTACCCAGGTTGAGCTGGAGCACAAAAAGGCCATCATGATTATGCAGGCAAAACAGGCGGCCGCAGGGGAGATTAACAGCACAGATTTGGCAGCGATAGAAAAAGCTGTCCTGGAAAATCTTATTGTTAATAAACTTATTATGCAGGAAGCAAAGAGTTTCAATGTGGAGGTAAGTGACGCTGAAATAGAAGAGAGGTTAAATGAAGTAAGGAAGAAGTTTGCCAGCGAAGATGAGCTTAAAAAGGGCTTAGGGGAGTCCGGTATAGGCATAGAAGACCTCAGGGAATCCTATCGGTATGAAATTACCATGCGTAAGCTCTTTATGGATAATGCGAGGCAAAATATAATTCTTGCGCCCCAGGAAGTAAAAGATTATTACGAGAAAAACAAATCCGATTTTATGAAGCCCGATAAAGTAAAGGTACGCAATGTTTTTATTAGTAAAGACAGGCGGTCTCCCGATGAAATTTCTGCCAAGCTCCGGGATGTCAATTCTTTGGTAAAAGAGAGTTCAGACTTTAAGGGCCTAGCGATAAAATTTTCCGAAGGAGCCAACGCCTTTACCGGCGGAGAAATGGGGGATATAGCAAGGGGTGAGCTTTCCAGGGGGGTGGAGAGTATAATCTTTAATTTAAATCCGGGACAGGTTTCCGACTGGATAGAAACAGACTCGGGTTTTTACCTGTTTAAAATTGAAGAAAAAATTCCCGCGCAGCAGTCCGAATTCAGCGAAGCGCAAGGCGCGGTAAAGAATGCCCTCTATAATCAGAAGATGAGTGAGAAGTTAAACAGCTGGATAGCAAAATTAAAAGAGAAGGCGTTTATTAATATATATGAATAAGCGTATATCGGTCGGCGTAACCATGGGGGACCCTTCCGGCATAGGCCCTGAGGTTCTTATCAAGGCAATTAGGCGTCTTAAAGGAAAACTGCCGGTCGATTTCGTAATTATCGGGGATTATCTTACATTAGAAAAATGTTCCAAGGGATTTAACGGGAATTTTTTCTCTTCCGGCGACGTTAGCTTGATTAACCTCGATAATGTTGAACATAAGAATTTCAAATTTGGAAAAATTTCCCCTGCATACGGCAGGGCATCCCTGGAATACATAGATAAGTCCGTGGAGTTATTAAAACGCAGAAAAATACAGGCGCTTGTCACCGCACCTGTAAGCAAAGAGGCAATTAATGCCTCGGGAGAAAAATTTTCCGGGCACACCGAATACCTGGCATCAAATTTTAATGCAAAAGATTTTATGATGATGCTGCTTTCGGGAGAATTAAAGGTTATTCCTTTAACGCGCCACGTTCGGCTCCGGAGTGTTCCGGGAGTGCTTAATAAAGCCCTTGTATATGACGGCATAAAGAAGACGGCAGGTTATTTAAAAAAATATTTCTCTGTTAAAAATCCCCGTATTGCGGTTTGTTCCTTAAATCCGCATGGTGGCGAGGGAGGTTTTATTGGGAAAGAGGAGAAGGAGATAATAATTCCCGCAATAGAGAAAGCCAGGGGAGTGGTTAAGGCAGAGCTTTTTGGCCCGCTTTCTGCGGACGGATTATTTGCACACGTACCTATAGATAAATTTGACTGTATCATCGGAATGTATCACGACCAGGTGCTCATTCCCGTTAAAATGTATGGAGAAAAAAGTGTGGTAAACTTAACTCTGGGCCTGCCTTTTATCCGTACCTCCTGTGGCCATGGAACTGCCTTTGATATTGCCGGAAAGAATAAGGCCTCGGCTTGCTCAATGATAGAGGCGATAAAGCTTGCCTATAAATTAAGCGACAGTGCCCGCAAAGAATCAAAAAGGTGCCGATAGTGTTTACATCAAGCCAGCTTTCCTTATTCTTACGAGAAAACAGTACCCGCCCCAGAAAATCCTTAGGCCAGAATTTCTTAATCGATAATAATATCAAAGGAAAAATAATTGAGCATTGTGAGATTCTAAAAGAGGATACGGTATTGGAAATTGGGCCAGGGTTAGGGGCATTAACCGAAGGTTTATGTGCAAAAGCAAAGTTTGTTTATGCGGTAGAAAAAGATAAACTGTTTGCCCGAACGCTTAAAGAAAACCTGAAAAGTTTAAAGAATCTGGAAATAATTAATCAAGACATCTTAAAATTTCCCCTACCCGTTAAACCTTCCCCATTAAACATTAAACTGAAAGTCATCGGTAATCTTCCCTATTGTATTACCAGCCCTATTCTTACCTATCTTATCGAAAACCGCAGGTT
>JBFZAB010000201.1:0-4441 GCA_041309285.1 Candidatus Omnitrophota bacterium | reverse complement strand
TGGTAATTGAGGGAATATCTAATCTCGAGGGTGGGCTTAAAATTATCGGCGAAAATCTGGATTTTAGCGAAATTAAAATCCAGATTCTAGGGGCGGATGCGGTGGGGCGGCTTGTCATTGTTGAAGTGTCCGACAGAGAAGAAGAGTCCGTATTTTTTAAGGTGGTTGACCATTTTGACTGGATTTTTAACCATACAGAAGAAATCCGAAAGAAGTTTACCGGTTTTAATATAGACGTCAGTCTTTCGCCGCGCGTCATTATTATTATGCCTGGATTTTCTCAGGCCCTGGTGAGGTACATAAGTTATCTTAGCCGCCTGGACCTGAAACTCTATAGCTATCGCGTAATTGACCATGGCGGGCCGCAAAACGTGAAATTCGAACTTATATCTTTTGCCTCGCAGCGTAAATTTATCAAAGACCTGGAAGAAAGAACGGTGGACGAACTCCTTGACTATATTGAAATCCCGGCCGTAAGAATCCTGTGTCAAAAAGCAATGTCGGAGATAAAGAGATTGTTTCCTCAGGTTAAGGTTGTTACCTCAAACGGGTACCTGTCTTTTAAATCAAATGATAACGAATTATTCGGATTGTATCCGCAGCGCAATTTTTTTTGGTTCAATTCTTCAAGAAGCACATGGCATGGATTTTATATAAATAGCCTGTCAGGGTTAGAAAAAATAAATGAAGAACTTAAAAGTAGTCAGAGGTAAAGCCAAGAAATGATTGAAACCTCAGAGCGTCTTAAAAGATTGCCGCCGTATCTCTTTGCCGAGATTGACCGCCAGAAAAGGCAGTTAAAAGAGCAAGGAATAGACTTAATTGATTTAGGCATAGGAGACCCTGATCAGCCTACGCCCGGGCACATCATTGAAAAATTATCTCAGGCGGCTCAAGATCCGGCCAATCATCGATATGCGCTGGATCTGGGTATGAAGGAACTAAGGTGGGCTATCAGCAAATGGTATAAGGCGCGTTTTGGCGTGAAGCTTGACCCTGATACCGAGATACAGCCGTTAATTGGTTCAAAAGAAGGCATCGCTCATATGCCTCTGGCTTTTATAAATCCGGGAGAAGCCACTTTAGTTCCCGACCCTTGTTATCCGCCGTATAAAACAGGAACTATTCTCGCCGGAGGCATTCCCTATAATATGCCGCTTTATAGAGATAACGCATTTCTTCCCGATTTAAAAAAAATCGAGGCCTCTATATTAAGGAGAGCAAAGTTAATTTATCTGAATTATCCCAATAATCCTACGGGAGCGGTTTGCCCGGAGGATTATCTTGGAATGGTAATTAAGTTTGCACGTAAGAATAACCTCTTGGTCTGTTACGATGCAGCGTATTCCGAGATAAGCTTTGACAGTTATCGCGCCCCGAGTTTTCTTCAACTCGATGGTTCCAGAGATTTGGGGATAGAGTTTCATTCGCTGTCCAAAACCTATAACATGACCGGTTGGCGCATCGGTTGGGCCTGCGGAAACAAAGAGGCAGTTGCTGCCTTAGGCAAGGTGAAAACAAACATTGATTCGGGAATTTTCCAGGCAGTTCAGATTGCCGGTATTGCCGCCCTGGAAGGCGACCAGGCGCATATTGATCGAATGAATAAAATATATGAGGGTAGGCGCGACTGCCTTGTTAGCGGCTTAGAGAGGATTGGATGGAAAATAGAGAAACCCAAGGCTACTTTTTATGTCTGGGCCCCCCTGCCAAAAGGGCAGAATTCCTCGATAGATTTTGCGAAACTTCTTTTGGAGAAAGCAAATGTAGTAGCGACTCCGGGGGTAGGTTTCGGGGTGGCCGGTGAAGGATATATCCGTTTTGCCATGACGGCCCGCGAGGAAAGAATAAAGGAAGCGGTGGAGAGGATAAGGAAAATTTTGATATAGAAGGAAAGGTTATGGAAAGTTACATAATGTTAGAGGAGGTTAAGTAAGGTTATATAAAAATAGATTTTTTAAAAGTAACTTTAGTTAACCTTAGTTAACATTTCGTAACCTTAAGTAACTTTTAAGAACGTGATAGCATACATAGGAGTCGGGTCAAATTTAGGCGACCGCAAGAAAAATATAGAGCAGGCGTTACGCCTTTTAAAACAAGACGGAAATATTAGACTGTTAAAGAAGACGAAGGTTTATGAGACCTTTCCTTTAGCAGGCCTTCGTCAGGGAAAATTCTTAAACGGGGTTTTAAAGATAGAAACAGAATACAAACCCCTGAGGCTGCTTGAAAAGTTGAAGGAGATAGAAAGCTTACTCGGCAGAAAAAAGACGAAAATAAAATGGGCTCCGCGTGAAATAGATCTGGATATTCTTTTCTACGGAAATGCGATTATTAAGGGAAAAACCCTTTCCATTCCGCATAAAGAAATAAAAAAAAGATGGTTTGTTCTTAAGCCCATGTCCGATATAGCTCCCGGATTCAGGCATCCGGCGTTAAAAAGCACCATAAAGGTTATGTTGAGGGAGTATGAAAATAGTAAAGGAAGTCAGGCTGATGCAGTGCCTGGCGAAGTCTATAAAAAGAGAAGGTAAAACTATAGGTTTTGTTCCAACTATGGGATATTTGCATAAAGGGCATCTCTCGCTTATCAGAGAGGCGAAAAAAGATACGGATGTGGCAGTAATGAGTATTTACGTTAATCCTATGCAGTTCGGGCCAAAAGAGGATTATAGGCGTTATCCCAGGGACTTAAAGCGCGATATGGTTTTGGCAGAATCAGCGGGTACGGATATAGTTTTTGCGCCGCTGGACAAGGAAATGTATCCGGCCGGTCATTTAACCTCAGTGAGTGTCAAAGATTTAAGCGAGAGACTGTGCGGCAGACTTAGGCCGGGGCATTTTACGGGTGTTAGCACCATCGTAGCCAAGCTTTTCAATATTGTAGCGCCGAGTGTCGCCTATTTCGGACAAAAGGATGCCCAGCAGGCAGTTGTCATAAAGAAAATGGTTCAGGACCTAAACATAGATACAGAGATTAAAGTAATGCCCATTATAAGAGAGCCCGATGGTCTGGCGATGAGTTCGCGCAATTCCTATCTCAATAAAACCGAGAGAAAGGATGCTCTTTTTCTCTATAAAGCGCTTGAGCTGGCAAAAGGCATGATTTGCCCCGGAGGAAAACGTGATGCGAAAGAAATTATCTTGGAGATTAAAAAATATATTGGAAAAATAGGGAATTTTCGTATAGACTATATAGAAATTGTCGACGTGGAGACATTAAGACCAATAGATAAAATAAAAGACAAGGCGCTGATTGCATTAGCTATCTGGATAGGAAATACAAGATTAATTGATAATATTGTGGTAAGCGCAAAGAAACCAGAAACCGGTAACCAGTAACCAGAATTTGGTTAATTGGTTAAAATGTTAAATAGTTAACTGCCTGCTGGCAGGCAGGAATAGTTCAAATAATTTAACCAATCACCAATTACCATTTAACCAATTTCGAGCGAGGCGAGTAAATATGATGCGGATGATGTTAAAATCGAAAATACATGGTGCAACCGTTACTGAGGCAAATCTTAAGTATACCGGAAGCATAACCATTGACAAAAGGTTGCTTGGCCTGGTAGATATAATTGCCGGTGAGCGTGTGCAGATAGTCAACTTGAATAACGGTATGCGGGTAGAAACTTATGTAATGGAAGGAAGGGCCGGCTCGGGCGTAATCTGTATGAACGGAGCCGCTGCCCGCTGGGCAGAAAAGGGGGATAAGATAATTATAATTTCCTATGCCCTGCTTGAACTCGGAGAAATCAAGATGCTTAAACCGCGGATCATATTTGTAGATGAAAAGAACAGGCCGGTCAAAAAAAGTCCGGCTGAACCAAAAGGATAGAATTTCCCTGAAAGGAAACATGCCATACACAAAAAAAGACGATTTTAAATATAACGAAAACCTGAAAAAAGAAATAAACCGCCTTAAAAAGGAACGTAATGCTGTTATTATCGTGCATAATTATCAGCGCAACGAGGTACAGGATATTGCCGACCACATAGGAGATTCCCTTGCTTTATCTCAAGCGGCAATTAATGTTAACGCTGACGTAATTGTTTTTTGCGGTGTTCATTTTATGGCCGAGAGTGCGGCTTTGCTTAATCCGGATAAAAAAGTCCTTCTCCCTGTGGCGGAGGCGGGTTGTCCTATGGCGGACATGGTTACTGCTGAAAAGCTAAAAAACCTGAGGCAGAAATACCCGGATGCCGCGGTTGTGTGTTATGTAAATTCCTCGGCCAAAGTTAAGGCGGAAAGTGATATCTGCTGCACTTCCAGTAATGCCATTGAAGTTGTAAAGTCACTTCCCAATAAGCAGATTATATTTGTTCCTGATAAAAACCTTGGTTCGTATATTCAGGCCAATATTCCGGATAAAGAAATTATTCTGTGGAACGGTTTTTGCCCGACGCACATTCGCTTGACCGAAGAGGAAGTTGTTGA
>JBFZAB010000200.1:0-9211 GCA_041309285.1 Candidatus Omnitrophota bacterium | reverse complement strand
CAGCTGAATAAAACCCAGCAGGAGCTGGATAAGAAAATAACCGGCCTTTACACCTTGCATGAGCTGGGCAGAACGATGAATATGACCTTTGACGTCGAAGAATTATTCAACTCGGTAAAGGAGTCTTTTATACAAAAGTTAGGCTTTGAAAAATTTCTGGTCATTCTGTCCGGCGAAGAGGAAGAAAATCTTAAGTGCCAGCGCGCCATAGGCTACTCCGAGGAAAAATTCAATCTTATAAAAAAACACGTTGAAGAGGACGAAATCTTTAGGATAATTCTGCGGGACGGCAAGGCAATGCTGGCCGAAAGGCCCGAGACCATGACCCCCTCCGAGACAAAGCTTAGCGAACTGCTCAATATGCGCACCTTTATCGTTGTACCTATATATATAAAAGAGGTTGTTGCCGGGATAGCAATTGTAGGTAACGAGTCTTTATACTCGCGCGTAAACGAAGGCGATATTGAACTAATTTCCATCCTGGCAAACCAGATTGCCCAGTCAATAGAAAACTCCAGGCTCTATGAGCAACTCTGGCGTTCCTACCAGGAATTGGAAGTAAGGGTCAAGGAAAGGACAAAAGAATTAGCACACGCGAACGAGGAACTGAAAAAACTTAACGAATTGAAGTCGGAATTTGTCGCCTCCGTTGCGCATGAGCTAAGGACTCCCCTTACCTCTATAAAAGGTTATGCCTCAATACTGGCCAGCGGAAGAATGGGCGACATGAGCCCGGAACAAAAAGAACGCCTTGAGCGCATAGACCGCCATTCGGGAGAGCTGGCAAAGCTCATCAACGACCTGCTCGACATATCCAGAATTGAATCAGGCAAAGTCGGTATGGATGTAAAAGAAATAGCCCTTTCTGATTTCTTCAAAAATATACTGGAATTAATCAGCCCGCAGGCGGAAGAAAATGATATAGAGATAAAATTTGAGATTCCCAAGGGCATCTCCGCCATATATGCCGATAACGACCACATAAGGCGCGTTTTCATAAACCTCTTGAGCAACGCCTTGAAGTTCACCCCGCCCAAAGGTAAAATTTCCGTAATCTTGAAGGACGATAAAGATTTCATTCAAACCGACATATCCGATACGGGCATAGGTATCGCACCCGAAGATATCTCTAATATATTCAGGGAATTTTTCCGTGCCGATAATTCCATAAATCGCGAGAAAAAAGGAACAGGGCTGGGCCTATCGCTATGTAAAAAGATTGTCGAGGCACACAAAGGAAGAATATGGTTAAATTCAACCCCTAACCAGGGTACAACTTTCAGCTTTACCCTGCCCAAAAAACAAGGAACACCTGTAATTAAGTAAATAAGATGGCGAAGAAAAAAATTCTAATCGTTGATGACGAACCGGACGTAAGGGATGTAATCAGGATTGTCCTTGAGTCCGAGAATTACGAAACCCAGGAAGCCTCTAACGGCGCGGAAGGATTGGAAAAAATTTCCAAAAGGCCGCCGGACCTGATCATTCTCGACTTTATGATGCCGAAAATGAACGGTCCCGACGTATGCCAGGCCTTAAAGAAGGATCTCCTCCTGAGGCATATACCGATAATTATGCTTACAGGAAGGGGCGAACTCGCGGATAAGGTAAAGGGAATCAATGCCGGAGCGGACGATTATATCCTTAAGCCATTTGAGCCGACGGAATTAATAGCCCGGGTAAAGATGAGCCTGCGCCGGGCAGAGATAGACCTGGATGCCAATCCCCTTACCCGTCTGCCGGGAAACGTTTCCATACAGAATGAAATTGAAAACAAAATCTCCGAGAACAAGCTCTTTGCCGTCTGTTATATAGACTTGGATAAATTCAAAATCTTCAATGACCGTTACGGTTTCGAACGCGGGGACCGGGCTCTACAGGAAACAGCGCGCGTATTAATTAAAGGGGTGCAGACAAGGGGCAACAAAGACGACTTTATCGGTCATATTGGGGGAGACGACTTTGTCATATTGACAACCCTGGATGTGGTTGATACTCTGTGTAACTATATAATAAACGAATTTGAAAAAATAGTTCCGGCCTTGTACGATGAGGAAGACCGCAAGCGGGGTTACATTGACGGCAAAGACAGGAAAGGCATTCCCGTACAAACTTCTCTTTTAAGTATTTCCATCGGTGTAGTGACCAACGAAAAAAGAAAAATCTCCCACATGGCTGAGGTAGCGCAGATAGGAGCAGAACTGAAGGAATATGCTAAGTCACTGGAAGGATCAAATTACGTAAAAGAACGACGCACGGAAATATAAGAAAAGTCTCCTAGACTCAAAACCTCTTTACTTCTCCCCTTTTCTTCTCGAGCCAGAAACAAAAAATCTTTTAAATAAAAGCGAGACACCAAGGCTAACCGCAATTATCAGCAGAATTTTGCCTACCATATATCTAGGTTGCTTAATGGTACTTAATGTTAAATAAGGTTACTTAAGGTCAATTTATGTAGCTTTAATATTTAAATAACCTTCGCAACCTTCCGCAACTTTATGTAACCTTACTTAACTTTATGCAACTTTGTGTAACTTTCCATAACCTTCCGCAACTTTATGTAACCTTACTTAACTTTCCGTAACCTTACTTAACTTTCCGCAACTTTATTAACTAATGCGAGGAGAGGGATTTGAACCCTCACGCTCAGAGAGCCAAGCTCCTTAGGCTTGTGCGTATGCCGATTCCGCCATCCTCGCAATACCTTAACCAATATTCTAAAATAGCTAATGATTTATAACAGAAAGAAAAATAAATTGCAAGATAAAATGAATGGGGGGCATTTTAAAGAGGAGCGGACAGAATTTTTCTGCTTTATTCTCCCGATAAACCTTTCAGATCAATAGCAGGCTCAATCCCTTTTAGCCGCTTCCGGGATAATACCTTTACTTACGTATATCGGATGCATTTTCTCTGTTAATAACGGGAGTTTTCTCATGAATGCGAACGCACCGACAATACAACACACTCCTCCTAATAGTAAAGTGTTCGGCGCTCCTATTTTATGAGCCAAACTGCCTGCCAATAAACTTCCAAAGGGAGCCATTCCCACAAATGACATCGTGTAAAAGCTCATTATCCTTCCGCGTTTATCTTCTTCTACGATTGTCTGTAAAATTGTATTGCTCGCCGCCATCTGAACCATCATTGCAAAACCTGCTATACAAATAATAGCCATTGAAAGCCATAAGACTTTAGAGAACGCAAACATAACAATTCCTAAGCCAAAGAGACCCGAGGCAAATGCAATTATCTTACCTAAGCCAATAACACTCTTTCTCCCCGCAAGATAAATAGCACCCGCCAAAGCGCCTACCCCGGACATTGCCATCAAGAAACCCAGCGTCTTCGGGCCTCCGTGAAAAATATCTCTGGCAAAAACAGGCATCAATAGCTGATACGGCACACCCATCAGGCTTACTAAACCGAGTAAAATAAGAATAGCCCTGATAGGTATAAAGTTAAAGGCATAAATAAAACCTTCTTTCAAATGATGCAATACGTGTCTATCGGATGGAACTATTATCCTGGGCGTAATACTCATCGCCAGCAATGATACGATAGCGGCAATATAGCTGGCGGAATTCAATAAGAAACAAATGCCTTCCCCTAATGTAGCAATGAGGATACCGGCAAGTGAAGGTCCGATTAATCTTGCTACATTTACCACTGAAGAATTTAAGGCTATGGCATTACCGAGGTCTTCTCTTTTCTCAATCATTTCTACTGTAAATGCCTGGCGAATAGGGATATCAAAAGAACTTATTACACCAAGGAATATGCTTAAAACTATAATATGCCATACCTCTATATTGTTCGTCAGGACAAGTATTGATAAAAACAGCGCCTGCAGCATTGCTAGAATTTGCGTAATAATCAGGATGCGCCGCCGATTATGCCTGTCCGCGATAACTCCGGCTAAAGGCGCGAGAATAAAAGTAGGAAGTTGGCCCAGGAACCCCACAACACCCAGCAATAATACGGAGTTGGTGATGCGGTATACCAGCCAGCTCATGGCTATCTGCTGCATCCAGGTGCCAACCAAAGATATGCTCTGGCCGATAAAAAATAGGCGGTAATTTCTATGCCGCAGGGCACGAAAAATAAGTTTTAACTCTACTGAATTAGTTGATTTTTTATTCAAGCCCATTTCAAGATTAAAGGAGTGGCTGGGACTAAATTTTTGTATAGGTAGCCAAGTAGTTTAATTATTTCTCCTTGCGGCATAGGCAAAATGGGAGAAATATTTTCTCCATAATGCCTCTGAAGAAATAAACTGGTTTGCTCCGAAGAAGTAATCGAGAATGGCCTCCCGAACACGAACAAGTTCTTTAAGATGCGTAGAATTTCTAGCCCCTTCTATCGTTAAGCCCATAAGTTCAAGGGCTCGCTCAACCGCCTGTTGGCAATAGAAAACATTATTCTTAGCCCGCCAATCTAAGGCACGTTCTATTTCGCTCCCGATATTTGCCATTTGCTCTAAGAACGATAATTTACTCCAGCGGCCAGCCGCAAGATCTTTATGCTGATAACTCATCGGATAATCCTCTTTGCAACAATTGTACTGATTCTGGATAGAGATTAATGCCCCAAAGGCTTTTCTGCTTTGAACCGTCCTCCAAAAGCAATGCTTCCAAATCAGAATGAAGTTCGGCGTCAACTGCAATAAGTTCTCTATCAACATCAACTACTGTCTTGACCAGATTGCCAAACATATCGGCGGCCATCTGGTTAAGCTCACTGAATCCTAACGTCTTCGTTATTATTTTCATAGAGTGGATTATACCTCAAACAAAATCCTTCTGCAAGCCTTTTGCCCTGGCAGTAGCATGTTAGTTATAAAATAATTCCGCCTTTAGTGATGGGCCTATTATACAACATTACTCCCTAAATTAATCTTCCCTTTTCTCAATTTTTTCTTTAACTCAAAAAATAACCCGGATTAACAAGGCTGTTTTTAAGCTATTTGCCGGCCGCCCTATCCGGCATGCTGCTAAAATTTGCCTGTCCGCACAGGTGACTAGCATAATTATCTTGAATTAAGCTTTAAAATATCATAAAATCCTTATATTGAAAATGTCGGGCTTTAGAAATAAATTAGAGCCTTACGGTTTTGCGGTTTCTTTGGTTTTAAAACATTCCTCTTAATATATGTATATAGAGTATTTTAAATGGAAAGAAAACCCCTTTAACGTAACCCCCGACCCTGCCTATTTATTCTTGAGCCGCCGTCATTCGGAAGCGTTAAATCATCTGCGCTATGGCATAGAATCACGCAAGGGATTTATTCAAATAACAGGCGATATAGGAACAGGTAAAACTACCATCTGCCGCGCGCTCTTAAACAGCCTTAATTCCTCCACGAAAAGTGCGCTTATTCTCAACCCTACCCTCTCCGAAAGTCAACTTCTGGAAAATATATTAGAAGATTTCGATATTCCAATTGTAAAACGCAACCGCCTGAGTATGATCAAGGCACTTAATCAATTTCTGCTTGCAGAACTGGCCAGGGGTCACAACTGCATCCTGATTATAGACGAAGCTCAGAATATCAGGCCCTCGCGCCTTGAACACCTGAGGCTTCTTTCTAATCTGGAGACAGATAAAGAAAAATTGTTTCAGATTATACTCGTGGGTCAGCCTGAATTAAAACAGAAACTCAATTCCCCGGAACTGACACAGCTTCGCCAGCGCATTACTGTACGTTATCATATCCAACCCTTAGAACAGGATGAGATATCACTATACATAAAACACCGGACAAAGGTAGCGGGATGCGAAGATTCGGTAAATTTCCAACCCCAGGCTTTAGAGCGTATATATCTCTATAGTCAGGGAGTGCCGCGCTTGATTAATGCGCTGTGCGACAAGACATTATTGTGCGCCTATAGCAAAGAAACAAGGGACGTAACTCAAGATATCGTCGAAAGGGCCGAAGAAGAACTGGAGGGAATAATAGCATGAGCATAATAAGCGAGGCTTTAAAGAAGGCCCAGCAAGAAAAGAATAAAGATGTAGGTTCCATACCTACCGTTAATTTACCATTAAAAGGGCCCAAGACAAACGAGCAAAATGACAATCGGATGCTAAAGCCATTGATAATAATTTTGGCTTTGACAGTCCTGGCGGGATTTTATTTTTTAGTCCTGCCTAAATTAAACAAGCCCAGAGTCCTGGGCGAACAGAAACATATAGCTAAAAAAGCAAATAAAACTAAAACAATACAAAAAGAAGTGATTCAAACAAGCAAACCTGCTACGAAACCACAAACCCGGGTTCAAACTCCGGTTAAAGAAGAGGCTCAATTTGAATTATCCGGCATACTCTTCGACGGCGAATCTTCAATGGCCATAATCAACGGTTCCATGGTCCGCAAAGGAACCCGCGTAGGCAAAGCAGAAGTAACTACAATAGAACCGCAACAGGTTAAGCTAAATCTTCAGGGTAAAGAAATAATTCTTACTCTACCTAAATAAATCATATGAGGAAAAAAGGCTATACTCTCCTGGAACTGATTATAGTTCTGGTTTTGCTGGCGATACTATCCGTAGCAGCTACCGTAAAAATGGTAAATTTTGACAGCATAAGACTTTCTTCGGCGGCAAGTAAGCTCGCTGCCGATATTGCTTATGCCCAGCAGTTAGCCGTAACTACCCAGATGCCCCACGGAGTTTCTTTTGTTACCGGAACAAACAGTTATTATTCTGTTATTGACCACAATAGTAACGCCGTGGAAGACCCTGCCAACCGCGGCTCAGACTTAATTGTTAACTACTCCTCAATACCGGACCTAAAAGACGTCGATATTACTGGAGCATCTACTACCCCGGTATGGTTTGACTGGCAAGGCACTCCCTCTAGTAACGTAACTGTTACTTTGGGGTGCGGAACAGAAACTCCCAAAACAATAACCATCACCGCAGATACGGGAAAGGTAATCTGGTAGTAATACCAATATTAAAAATAAAAGATAAAATATAAAAAATTCGGCATTTATGAAAAACAAATTTATGAAAAACCGTAACGGTTTTACCCTTATCGGTTTGATTATCTTTATGGTAGTGGTCGGCATAGCCCTGCCTCCGCTTCTGATGGTTGCCTACAATGCGGTGGAAAATTCGGTAGCCGAGGAAATACTCCTTAATTCCACAAACCTGGCTAATGAGGTAATGGATGAAATCAAGATTATGGTCTTCTCGAATATAGTTTCACAGAGTAATCAGGCATTCACGGGAAATTTCAGTAACTATTCCTACGATTTAACGGTTTATTATGTATCCTCGCCAAACTATGATACAGACGCAGGAACAACAACAAAATATAAGCATGTTAATATTGTCGTACATAACAATATAATATCTGCAATAACGTCAGAACTAACCACTATAATTACAGACCCTTCATGATAAAACAAAATAGATTAGATTCGGGAGTTTCCCTTATTGAACTGATCATTGTAATGATACTTGTCTCCATACTTGCTCTTTTTCTGGCCGCACCGATTCAAAAAGGAATAGAATCCTGGTATTTTGTAATGGACAGGGCAGATCTAATGACCCAGTCGCATTACGGCATCAACCGCATGATGAGGGAATTAAGGCAGATAAAAGACTATCAAAGTATCAGCGTTGCAAATACAACCAGCATAACTTTTATCGATATTAAAAACAACACTATAACCTACTCACTTTCTGGAGGAGTTATATATCGCAACGCAAATATCCTCCTGGACGGCGTAACCACTTTTTCTTTGCAATACCTGGATATAAATGGTACTATAGCCACTGCTCCTAAAAATATCAGGAAAATCAAGGTTACTGTGAGAATACAAAAGGGAACCAACCCTATAGATATGGAGACAACGATTAAACCGCGTAATCTTTAGGAGGGCTAATAATAAAGATGCTTAAAGCTAAATCCAAAAATAAAACCCGAGGCGTGTCGCTCCTGGCGGTTATACTGGTAATGATTCTTTTTGCCATACTGGGCTATGTGGGCCTCTCCATGCTTTCCAGCGGAAGCCAGCGTTCAGTGGACTATCTCTATTCCGAGAAGGCATTTCATATCGCCGAGGCAGGTATCCAGGCAGCCTTAAGGACTATCAAGGACCACTGGGACTGGAGCAGTCAGTCCTGGGAAGCAGGTTTTGACTTATCACTCCTGGATGGTGATCTGGCAGAGGGAACATTTTTGGCGGAAGTTACCGGAATAGACAATAAAAGAGCGAGAATAACCTCTACCGGAAACTACCAGGGGGCTTACCGGACCATAACTATGCTCGCCAGAAAGATAAGCGCACTGGACTTTGCAATCTATACCAACAACACTATTGATATTTCCGGAAGCGCCTATATCACCGGAGACGTTATGGAAACCAGCCAGAGCGCTTCGGTATCCGTGCCTGAAGAACACCACACCGGAGAACTACTTTACGACAGCCATGGTACAATACCCACACTCAAACTCACCTTGGCCTGCGACCATACCCCTACATGTATTAATAATTATAAACACTTAGCTATAGTTGCAGGGACACATTATAATCCCAAAAACACAGAAATCTTTACCGGTACTCCCTTAAACGGCATAATTTATGTAGATGGGGACTTAAAGATAGCTGGTAACTGCACCACCACCATTGATAACCCTCGCCCGGTGCTAGTTGTAATGGGTAACTTAAACTTGACAGGAACTATTAATTTTAAAGGGCTCATCTATGTCTCAGGAGACGTAACCCAGGATGAGTCATCCTTTGGTAATTCTACCGTAGAGGGAGAGATTATCTCCGGAAATCCGGTTACCGCTCTGGGCAATTTCAGCATCACCTATAACGAAGATTACGTAAAGACAGACTTGAATATGAATACTATCGATGACACCCACGCCAAATTACTAGGCACACAGTTTGAAGAACAATCAACCTTCTAAAACTATTTAAGGGATTACTCTAAAATGAGTAAGTTAATTGAAGAAATACTGGTTGAGGAAAATATTATTACCCAGGAACAAATGGAATCTGCCCGCAAGGAAGCAGAAAAGACCGGTATGGACATAGAATCTACGCTTATCCGGCTGGGTTTTGCTAGTGAGGATATAATCGTAAACCGGGTTGCCCGGATCACTTCGGTCCCCTATATTAAATTGGACAATTACCTGATTGCATCTGAGGTAATTAAATTAATTCCTGAAGAACTAGCAAGAAAACACAAAC
>JBFZAB010000199.1:0-6028 GCA_041309285.1 Candidatus Omnitrophota bacterium | reverse complement strand
TATCTTTTTATGTCAAATTTTGGGATTATCCCGCTATCAAATTTTAAATCCTACCATGATTTAAAATCAGTCGGCCCGTACGAAGCCTACCCGATAGGGTATTCGGGCAAATTTTTCTATTGCAAAATTTGGATTTATGTTATAATCTTGTTTGCTTTCTTAGTTCTTAATTTTAAGTTCTTAGTTCTGTCTTTATGCCGAGGTAGCTCAGATGGTAGAGCGGCGGACTGAAAATCCGCGCGTAGGCGGATCGATACCGCCCCTCGGCATTCTTAGTTTCCTGCGGAAATTGATTACGGCGATATAAGAGTTGATTATCCCGAATGCAGTAAACCTTCGAGTTGTGCTTCGAGATCCCGAAGAGGCGCTGAAGAAAGTGGCATCATTCGGGACACAGATTACAAATTAAAGAGAAAATAAAATGTTATTTACAACAAGGAAGGTAGGTTCTTTAGAATTTTTTGTTTCGGTAGGCATAATTTTTATATTGGTTTTTACCGCACTTATTTATCTTGAAGGGGCGGTAGTGAAAGCTAAAGAGATGGTGTTGGTTTCAGAATTGAGAAATATAAGGATTGCTTTGAATCTTTACCGCGGATTTAATAATAAATATCCCGATAATTTAAAAGACTTGGTAGACAAAGATATAGATTGGACAAAGATTACACATGAAGTATACAAGCGCAATTACCTTGAACATCAGAGAGTTAATGAGAGCGGTAATCCGATAGACCCCTGGGGTAAACCGTTTTCTTATGAACCCTCAACGGGAAAGCTAAATTCCCAGACCAGGGGGTATGGTAGGCTTTAGTATGCTTGCACTGAGAGTAATGAATGTGCTTGCACTGAGTAAGGTCGAATGTGTTTACACTGAGAGTAATCGAATGTGCTGGCGTGGCTCAGTTGGTAGAGCAGTGCTTTCGTAAAGCACGGGTCGGTGGTTCGAATCCACTCGCCAGCTTTTTTTATTTCGCGAATTACCGCGAATCAAAAACCGAATTGCCGCGAATTAGTAAATAATATTTAGAGATATTTGTATGATCTATAGAATGGTTTTTATATTTTTAAGTCACAAGGGGGAAATTACTTTGGTGGGACAAACCTTGACACACTCTCCGCATTGAGTGCATTTGGAGTAATCAACCAAGGCGAGGTTGTCTTTGATATGAATTGCATCCGCAGGACAAATCTTCTCGCATTTTAAACATCCGATACAACCATTTTTGCAGTATTTATTGACGACTGCTCCCTTATCCTTCGAGTTGCACATTACGTAAACTTTATTTTTTTCAGGTCTTAGGACAAGTATTTTCTTGGGGCAGGCTCTGATACATAGTCCGCAGGAAGTACATTTTGAGGAATTAATTTCCGGCAGGTTAGTTTCCATATTTATATAAATTGCCCCGAAAGGACACACCTTTACGCAGTCGCCAAAACCAAGGCATCCAAAGGAACATAATTTTTGCCCGCCAAAAAATAAATTAGAAGCTGCACAGGTTTTAATTCCTTTGTATTCGGATTTGTCCAGAGCGGTAATTCCTCCGTTACATATAAGCGTTGCTACCAAACGCGTTTTTTTCTCATCGATAGCAATTCCTAAGATTTCAGCAATTTTATGTTGTCCCTCAAGTCCTGCCGGGGCACAGGCCGCAGGAAGGGCATTTCCTGCGGAAAGGGCCTGGGCTAAGCCGAAGCAGCCGGCAAAGCCGCAGGCTCCGCAATTTGCTCCAGGTAGTACCTCGAGAAGCTTTGTCGTTTTGGGGTCATGATCAATTCGGAAGACCTTGAGTGCATAAGCCAACCCTATGCCAAATATCAGCCCCAGAATGCTTAAAGTCAGAATAGGTATCAACATTTTGTTGATCGCGAAAATACGCGAAATATTACGCTAAAATACGCTAAAGTTGATTTTGCGTTGTTTCGCGTTTAATTTAGCGTGTTTTTGCGGTTATAGTTTAAAGCCCGAAAATCCCATAAATGCCATGGACATCAGGGAAGCGACAATAAAAGCAATCGGAATATTCTTAAAGGCCTCAGGGATTTTTGCTATTTCTAAACGCTCCCTTATACCTGACATCAAGAATATCGCCAGAGTAAAACCTAATCCCGCAGAGAAACCCTGCAGCATGGATAAAGAAAAACTGCCGGCGACAACCTTTCCGTCACCGAAGAACATCTCGCTGTTTAATAGCGCTACTCCCAATACGGCACAATTAGTAGTAATTAAGGGAAGATAGATTCCGAAGACGCGAAAAAGTGACGGAAACATTTTATGGATAAAGATCTCAACCAGCTGTACAAATGCGGCAATAACCAGAATGAAAGAAAGTGTGCGCAGGTAAGTTATATCATAGGCAATCAAGATAAATCTATAGATTGCCCAGGTAATTATGGAAGCCATGGTCATCACAAATGTGACCGCCAAACCCATGGAGATTGCAGGTCTGGTCTCCTTGGATACGCCGATAAAAGGACAAAGCCCCAGAAATCGCGTGAAAATGAAATTATTTATAAATATTGCGTTAATTATGACCATTAAATACCGCGCTGCGTCCATTCGTTACTCCTTAAATTAAGTATCAAAACTCAAACATTAAAGTGACATACCTAAGCGTAAAAATCAAAGCTAAAAGTGCGAAGTTAAAACTTAAAGTGTAGAGTTTTGAGTTTTAAATTTTGGTTTTACGTTTTTCGCTTTACATTTTACGTTTTCTGAATTTTGAATTTTGCACTTTGATTTTTGAATTTTTTTATTGGCAGCAACCTATTTTATTAAGAGGTTTGCCTTTTCTGCGCAACTTCAGCCAGTTGGTCAACCCAATTAAGAGCCCGATGGTTAATAGTGCGCCGGGAGCCAAAATCATTACTATTGCCGGTTCAAAGCCTTTAACTATTTTGATACCCAACAAGTTACCTGTGCCCGATATCTCGCGTATAGCTGCAATTATGCTCAAGGCCAGTGTAAAACCTATCCCCATGCCCAGGGCATCTATTATCGAAGAAATGACCGGCATCTTGGAAGCAAATGCTTCTGCGCGGGCCATCACAATGCAGTTAACCACAATCAAAGGCACAAATATCCCCAAAGAACTGCTCAAGGTTGGCGAATAAGCCTTCATAAATAATTCCGTCATGGTAACAAAGGTAGCAATGACAACGATATAACAGGGGATGCGTATTTCTTGAGGTATGAAACGACGAACAGCAGAAATAATCGTATTAGAGCCGAGTAAAACAAAAGTCGCGGCTATGCCCATGCCAATGGCGTTGGTAACACTTGTAGATACTGCCAATGTTGGGCACAGACCTAAGACAAGTCCGAAAGTCGGGTTTTCTATTGTTATGCCTTTTTTAAATTCATGTAAGAGTTTATTCATATACTAAAATTTCCAATAACCAAGCGCCAATAACCAAATAAATCTCAATACCCAATTTTCTAATAACCAAACATCATTGGTTTAAAATTTTGATTATTAGGTGTTGGTTATTATTTGGAGCTTGTCTGCCTGTCGGTAGACAGGGGATTTGATGATTGATTATTTCTAAGAAATTTTTCAATATTAGCCTTAACTGACTCCATTATCGCGCGGCTGGAAATGGTTGCACCAGTTATTGCTTTGATTTTATCAAGACTTAAATCTCCCGCGAACCTGCCCTTAAACTGTCTTAAAAACCAAGCATCTTTTTCTCCGAATTTTATTTCCGTTATTTTTGCCCCGAGGCCGGGAGTTTCGCTTTGAGCTAAAACAGCCAGTCCTTCTATTTTACCTTTTACGTCAAAGCCGACGAGTATTTCTATGGGAGATGAAGAATAACCCCGTGTATAGATTTTTAGTATATAGCCACATATAAGATTATTTTTGTATGCCGTATAATAATCCTCAGTTTTCTTAAATTCATCTGCATCGGAGAAAACCGTTTTTAATGCACCTTTTTCCTCAATATTTTTCTGGGATACAATCTTAGGGTAAGTTATTTTATAGGTGATGGCCAGTATGGAGGAGGCAACCAGACACACCAACATTAAGATTATACCGAATCGCAGCATAGTTTTATTTTTTTATGAAACCGAATTTTTTAGTTTTTGTATAACGGTCGATTATGGGGGTGGCCGCGTTCATTATCAATATCGAATATGATACTCCTTCAGGATAGCCTCCGAACTTACGTATTAGAAAAGTCAAGGCCCCGCAACCAAGACCAAAGATTATCTGTCCCCTTTTGGTTAACGGAGTTGTCGTGTAATCAGTGGCCATGAAAAATGCCCCCAGAACCAGGCCTCCGCTTAAAATATAAAAAATCCAGTCTCCGGAAAATAATCGTTTTCCCATAAATATCCAGCTTAACAAAGCTACTGTGAGAATAAAACACAAGGGAGTACGTGTCCGGATATATCCTTTCCAAAGTAAAAATAGCGCCCCGATAAGCAAGGCAGCGATGCATACTTCGCCGAGGCAACCTCCGCGTTCTCCTATAAACAGTTGCCAATAGGAGGGGGTTGCCTGTGCCAGTTTAAGTTTTACAACAGCCAGGGGAGTTGCGGAAGATATGGCATCCGGAGTCCAGCGCGGGTTTATCCAGTGTGTCATATAAGCCGGCCAGGATGCTACCAAAAATGCCCTTCCCGCCAATGCTGGATTAAAAATATTAAAACCCAATCCCCCGAATACCTGTTTGGCAATCGCAATAGCGAAAAATGAGCCTATCGCAGGGAGCCACAACGGTACCGAGGGCGGCATATTATAGGCAAGGAGAAGACCGGTAATAAAAGCCGAGCCATCGGAAATAGTTATTTCCTTGCGCATTAGTTTTTGAATCAGTGCCTCGCTTATCACTGCCGAAATAACCGCAGTTATAATTACGTTTAGAGCAGATAGTCCGAATATAAAAACTCCCGCGATACCTGCCGGAATAAGGGCCAGGATAACCGACCACATTATTTTATTGGAGGAATCTTTTGTTTTTATATGCGGTGATGCCGAGATAATTAGCCTATTTTTAAGTTCCATAAGTAGCTCTTGATATTATTTTGCGGTTTTTGCGGTTGCAAGCTTTGCCATCTTGATCAGATGTACCAGGTCGCGTCTTGTCGGACATATATAACTGCATGCTCCGCATTCAATACAGTCAAGCGGAGAATATTCTTTTGCCAGGTCCCAGCGGGAATTTTCTGCTGCCAGGGCGATTGATGCCGGCATGATAGAAACCGGGCAGATATCAATGCATCGTCCGCAGCGCAGGCACGGGCCGGATTCCGCTAAATTCAGTTCTTCTTTAGTAAGGAAAAGAACCCCGGAGGTCCCTTTTATTACCGGTGTATCCATGCTGAATTGAGATAGGCCCATCATTGGACCACCCATAATTATTTTTTCCGGATTTTTAACAAATCCTCCGCAGAAATCCGCGATATCCGACAATAGTGTACCTATCCTTACTTTTAAATTAGAAGGTTTTTTAATAGCCTTACCGGAGACAGTTATGACCCTTTCAAAAAGCGGTTTACTTAAAACCACTGCCTCATATATCGCTAGAGCAGTTCCCACATTATGAACCAGGCAGCCTATATCGAAAGGAAGCCCACAGGAGGGAACTTCTTTCCCGAGCAACGTTTTTATCAGCTGTTTTTCTCCGCCCTGAGGGTATTTGGTTTTTATAACAACTATTTTAGCATTACTGAGGCTCGATTTTTCTAAGGCATTCTGCATCGCAGATACAGCCTCAGATTTATTGTTTTCAATCCCGATAAGAATTTTTTCGGGAGCTATTATTCTGGAAATAATCTCGAGTCCCCGGATTATTTCTCCCGCATTTTCTACCATAAGGCGTTCATCGCAGGTCAAATACGGTTCGCATTCAGCCCCGTTCAATATCAAGGTGTGTATAGGTTTTTCTTTTGGAGGTGATAGCTTTACATGTGCGGGGAAGGCGGCTCCTCCTAATCCGGCAATACCGGCTTCCCTGATTATTTTATTTAGTTCCTCTGTGCTTAAGCAGTTAGGATCTCTTAATTGTGAAAGAGGGGTAAAAT
>JBFZAB010000198.1:0-3143 GCA_041309285.1 Candidatus Omnitrophota bacterium | reverse complement strand
CTCCCATACCTGTACTTATGGGGCGGCTGGAGCTTTTGCTACCGGTGTCGGCTCGACGGACCTGGCTTCAGTTATGGCTATCGGTAAAGTCTGGCTGAAGGTTCCCGAGTCCGTTAAATTTATCTACCGCGGAAAGTTGAATAAATGGCTGACCGGTAAAGATATTATTCTTTACACTATAGGCGATATCGGAGTTGACGGGGCGTTATATAAAGCGATGGAGTTTAGAGGAGAGGCGATTAGCGCCTTAAGCATGGATGAGCGGTTTTCCATCTCTAACATGGCAATTGAAGCCGGGGGTAAATCGGGGATAATCGAACCGGATGAAGTGACTATGAGATATATCAAGATGGTAACCAGAAACCAGAAACCAGAAACCAGAAAATGGCAGAACTTAAAAAGCGATAAAGACGCGAAGTATGCAGAAATTAGAGAATACGATGTAAACAAATGGAAGGAGCCGGCAGTTGCCTGTCCGCATCTTCCTTCAAATGTTAAGCCGGTATCTTTACTCAAAAATATAAATATAGATCAGGTGGTCATCGGTTCCTGTACCAACGGAAGAATTACTGACTTAAGAGTTGCGGCCAAGCTGCTTCGGGGTAAAAAAGTTCATTCCTCGGTACGCCTGATTGTGATTCCG
This sequence comes from Candidatus Omnitrophota bacterium, assembly GCA_041309285.1. GTDB lineage: Bacteria > Omnitrophota > Gorgyraeia > DTHP01 > DTHP01 > JBFZAB01. The sequence continues at coordinate 2,500 of JBFZAB010000198.1, read as the reverse complement.
GCAACTCAGAGTATTTATCTTGAAGCTGTTCGCGAGGGGTTGGCGGAAATTTTTGTTAAAGCCGGAGGAGTATTTTCCACTCCCACCTGCGGTCCGTGCCTGGGCGGGCATATGGGAATACTTGATAAAGGAGAGCGTTGCCTGGCTACGACTAACCGCAATTTTAAAGGCCGCATGGGTCACCCCGATTCCGAAGTTTACCTTTCCAATGCAGCGGTGGCTGCCGCCTCGGCGATAAAAGGAAAGATTACACATCCGGAAAGCATTTAGGATTATGAGCATATTAAAAATAAAAGGAAAAGTTTGGATTTTTGGCGATGATATCAATACCGACGATATCATTTCGGCAAAATACCTTATCACCACCGATCCTAAGGAGCTCGGGAAGCATTGCCTTGAGGTTACCGATAAAGATTTTGCTACTAAGGTAGGTAAGGGGGACATTATTGTTGCCGGTAAAAACTTCGGCTGTGGTTCATCACGAGAGCATGCCCCCTGGTCAATTAAGGGATGCGGTGTATCCTGCGTTATTGCGGTTAGTTTTGCCCGGATATTTTTCCGTAACTCGATAAATATAGGCTTACCTATTTTAGAATGCAGTAAGGCATGCGATATAAAGCGGGGAGATATCTTAGAAGTAAATTTAAAAGAAGGAAAAATCACAAATCTTACGCAAGGTACTGTCTATAAGGTTCAGCCATTCCCCAAATTTTTACAGGAATTAATTAACCGGGGAGGATTGATGTCTTGGGTGAAAAACAAAAAAGAGGCTAAGGTTAAGGCTAAGAGAAAGACATGAGTTATAAGTCTTTTGAAGAAATGCCGGTTTGGAAGAAAGCAATGGATTTAGCAAATAAAATTTATCATCTCACGGAAAAATTACCCAAAAAAGAAGACTATGGTTTTACTTCGCAAATCAGGCGTTCTGCTTTATCTGTTTCAGGAAATATCGCCGAAGGATTTGGAAGAAAACATGCAAAGGACAAGTTAAACTTTTATTATGATGCTCGAGGTTCGTTATCCGAAACCAAAAGCCATTTAATTTATGGCCAGGGTATAGGATATTTTACTAAAGATGAATTTAACAAGAACTATGCCTTAATAGAAGAAATATGGAGAGAGCTGAACTTTCTAATTGCATCCTTAAGAGGAGATTCTCAACCTCAACCTCAACCTTAACCTTAATCTTACAATTGGAGTGAGCTATGTACAAAATCGCGGTGGTACCGGGAGATGGCACGGGCCCGGAGGTAGTAGCAGAAGGCCTCAAGGTCTTAAAGAGGGTTTCCGAGGTGAATAAGTTTAAATACGAGACGAAGGTTTTTGACGTGGGCGGAGAGAGGTATTTAAAAACCGGAGAAATCCTTTCCGATGTAACCATTGAGGAACTGAAAAAGTTTGACGTGATTTATCTGGGAGCTATCGGGCATCCCGATGTCAAGCCCGGGATACTGGAGACAGGGATACTCTTAAAATTAAGGTTCTCCCTGGATCAATATATCAATTTGCGCCCGGTGAAGCTTTATAATCCGGCTTTTTGCCCGCTAAAAGACAAGAGACCTGAGGATATCGATTTTATCGTGGTGAGAGAAAATTCCGAAGGCTTATATAAAGGTATGGGGGAATTTAAGGACAAGGGGGCCCGCAACGAAGTGGCGCTTCAGGTCTCGTATAACACGCGGCAGGGAGTGGAGCGTTGCATCCGCTATGCCTTTGAGTACTGCCGTAAACGTAACCGCAAAAATAAGCTCACTCTTTGTGGTAAGACCAATGTCTTGACTTATGCCTGGGATCTCTGGCAGAGGACTTTTAATGAAGTGGCTAAGGAATATCCGGATATCACCACAGATTACGCGCATGTGGATGCTACGACCATGTGGTTTGTAAAGAACCCGGAGTGGTTCGACGTGATTGTTACGGATAATATGTTTGGCGATATCATTACTGATTTAGGGGCGATGATTCAGGGTGGGATGGGAATTGCTGCCGGCGGAAATATTAATCCCAAAGGGGTTTCCATGTTCGAGCCTATCGGTGGTTCCGCTCCGAAATATACCGGTAAAAATGTAATTAATCCTTTGGCGGCGATTTGCGCCATGGGGATGTTATTGGATAATCTCGGTGAAATGAAATCTGCCAAGGCAATTGAGGCTGCGGTGATAGAAATCGTAAATAAAAAATTAAAATCTCTAGCCGCGGGTAAAATGGGATATAGTACATCAGAAGTCGGGGATTTAGTAGTAAGTTATCTTTAGTCAGGGGTGTTTACCCAGCCCTTTTTAATACGCAGGTGCGATATAAAAATCTCCAAAGAGCTGGGTTAAATTCGCACCAATAGCTTACGTTCACTTAGTTCCGTAAGCTATGTGCTCATTTAAAATGGGATATTCAACCTCGGAAATGGGAGATTTGGTTGTAGAATTTATAAAATAGGGAGTAGAAAATGTCTGAAAAATGTAACGTTGTAGTTGTGGGAGTTGGGGTGGTAGGAGTAGAGATG
>JBFZAB010000197.1:0-6137 GCA_041309285.1 Candidatus Omnitrophota bacterium | reverse complement strand
GCTCTAATTACGATGACCGTCTTGATTTTCGTCCCGGATCCCGTGCATTAAAAATACTAAATGTCAGGAGCCCCTTAAAAGAGGCCGGATGGACCAAGCGTGATATAAGGTCTATGGCAAGGACATACCGCCTGCCTAACTGGAATAAACCTTCTCAGTCATGCCTTGCCACCAGGATTCCTTATTATTCAAAGATAACGTGCGGAAAATTACGGGTAATTGAGAGTTCGGAGGACTTTCTAAAAAATCTTGGTTTTAGGCAGATAAGGGTGCGCTATTGTGCGGATACGGCGAGAATCGAGATAGCTTGCGACGAGATAAATAAGATTATGAATTTGGCAATCAGAGATAAAATTATAAAGAAACTGAAGAAACTCGGCTTCAAATATATCAGCCTGGACCTGGAGGGTTATCGTAGCGGGAGCCCGAAAACAAATAGATAGATATTGTTTTTATTTGTATTTGTTGTATTATATGCGCAAATTAAAATTTTTCTGGTATCGTAATAATAATTTTAAGCAGAGGATGAGGTGATTATATGAAAAAAATAAAAATAGCAATGTTTGTGTTAGCAGTACTTATCGGGTGTTCAACCTATGCTTATTCGCTTAAGACTAATGATTTCTTCGGAATACAGGTAACCGACATTTCCGATGCCGATAACCTTATAATTTCAGGTTGCCAGGACGGCGAGGTAGCCTATGAGTTTGACGTAAAGAAGATGAGCGACAGTATCTTTGCCTGGGGCAGAATAGCCGAAGATAATTACATTGAGGTTGATATAACCAATAATTCTAGTTTCGAAATACAGACTGACTATTATCAGGATATCTTTATCTTAGTTACCCAGGAAGGCGTAGAACATTATCTTGGAAAAGGGGATATCAGCAAGTATCACTCCAGGGGCTATATTAAAACCGGCGAAACCATCAGGCTGTATTTTCATCTGCAGTCGACAATCAGGAATATTAAGAAAGAGTCGGTAAAGATGGTTATCTGCGAATTAGGCATGTCAAATAAAACCACTATTGTGCTTAAGCCCTGCCATTGAGGCTTAATGCGTTTGCGGCCAAAAAACTGCACCCCTCTGTCCTTAAGAAATTTATTTTTGAAATATCCAACCTTGTTTATGAATTTCTCTTTTCTTTGTTTATTTTAATCTTGAAAATCCAAATCTTTCTGTTAAAATAATAGCTCTAATATATTTCCGGAGTTTATTTAATCAGCCCATATTGGTTATGAAAAAGGGAGTTACCGTTATTGAGTTGTTAATTGCCATTTTAGTCGTTGGTATGCTTTCCCTCGGGCTTGCCTATATAATTACCTCGGGGCTTAAAGTTTGGTCGGGAGGACAAAAACGCACCGAGGTGCTGGATCAGGGAAGAATTTCTATAGAACGTCTTTCGCGCGAACTACGCCAGGCAGTACGCAATACTTTAGCCACACTAACTGTTAATGATGTGAAGTTTAATGCGGTTTTGGGAGGGAATACTACGTATATAGTCGAGTATAAGCTTTCCGGAACGGCTTTACAAAGAAGCGAAAAGACCAGTGCTGGAGCTGCGGATGATTTTGTGAATATTGCTGAATCGATAAATAATTTAAATATTACCTATTATGATAGTGCCGGAGCAGAGACAGCTACGGCAAGTGACGTTCGTACAGTAAGAGTAACTTTGGTTATGGATATGCCCGCTCCCGAACAGGATATAAATATTATAACCGAAGTGCGACCCAGGAATTTTATGACGACCGGCGAGTAATAACCTAAGCCAAAAGAAGCAGAAATTTGACATTCCTATAGTGTCTATGGGCAGGAATAATTCATACTCGAATGGGTTTACCTTGATTGAGATTTTAATAGCTATCCTAATCTTAAATATTGGTGTTGCCCTCTTCTTTAATGCCTTTACTATGGCGATGAAGGGGATACTGGGTGCGCAACGCAGAATACTAGCGGTAAATTACGGACAGCAGGTTATGGAAAAATATATAATGCCTAAAACATTTAATAATTTATCTGCGGGGACAACTCTGGTGAATAATGCTACGTCAGATAGATTTAAATTAGAATATGAAACCAATTATGTAAATGCCTCTAATATAGAACAGATAGTGGTTGGTGCGACCGATTATAAAAGAATGCTAGTTACGGTTACCGATAATTTAGGTATAGTTCCGGCTGTAAAAGTTATTATGCTTAAAACTGATTATGAGGCGCTTGAATAATCCGGTATTTTAAAAATTTTATGTAGAAGGCGGGATAGCTCAGTCTGCCTGCCACAAAGCGTTGGCAGGCATCCGCCGAAGCTTCAGTGGCGGATGGTTAGAATAAATTAATTGCGTTGTTAGAAAATTTAGTCAGGTAATTTTGTGAAATTAGGCGGGATAGCTCAGTCTGGTTAGAGCAGTCGGCTCATACCCGGCGCGTCGGTGGTTCGAATCCACTTCCCGCCATGATATAATAGTATAATCTAGGTGTGGACCAATACAGTTCTCCCGAATGTAGCAGCGGGTGCAGTGGTTGTAGAGAAAAGCACGGAAATTTATCCGTCTGAGAAAATTTATTTCCTGCCGCCGAAAATACGCGTAAATTTTTTAGTACGTATTCAGAAATGAAAAAGGATTCTTTATATTCGCGCTTAATAGAAGAAAGAGCCGGAGAAACCATAGCAAAATACCGCATGCTTAATAAAGGCGATAAAGTTGTTATCGGAGTCTCCGGAGGGCCGGATTCGGTTTGTCTCGTTTATGTGTTAAGACAGCTTAGTAATTTATGGAGGCTCAATCTGAATATTGCCCACCTCAACCATGGACTGCGCGGGAAGGACTCTGAAGAGGACCTTGATTTTACAAGAAGATTGGCAAGTAGAATTGGTTTACCGTTTTGGTTTGAGGAGATAGATGTAAAAGCAGAAATAAAAAAAAGAGGGTTTTCCGAAGAAGAAGGTGCGCGCATATTGCGCTACGAGTTTTTCTTAAGGGTTTCTCGTAAAATAGGCGCAAAGAAAATTGCCCTAGGGCACTCCAAAGATGACCAGTCAGAGACAGTACTGATGCGGCTTGTCAAGGGTGCTGGTCCTCTCGGCTTATGCGGTATTCCGCCCCTGAGAGAGTGGCAAGGCGTAGCAATAGTCAGACCATTATTTGATGTGTGGCGCAAAGAAATACTAGAGTATTTAAAGGAGAAAAATATAGATTACCGCCTGGATTCAACAAACGTAAGCTCCATATATTTACGTAACCGCATAAGAAATGAGCTTATTCCTTATCTTGCCAGGGAGTTTAATCCTAATATCAAAGAAATTCTTGCGAATACGGCCGAGAATCTGGGAGTCGTCTACGAATATCTGCACAAACAGGGCCTTAAAAAATTTCATTCCGCAGCCTTAAAGTCAGATACTAAGGTAGTCCTTAACCTGGAAAAAATAAAGGGATATTCTTCTGCTATTCAAAGAGAGATATTCCGCAATGCAGTAAAGGAGCTCAAGGGCGACTTGAGGCGCATACGCTATCAGCACTGGAAAGAATTTGAGTCCTTAATAGAAATTCGCCCGACAGGCTCGGTTGTAGATTTACCGGGAGATATTTCTGTAGAAAAGAGAAGAAAGGAAATAATCTTTAAACCAAAAAAGCTGGATTAAACCAAAGCATAATTAAGTTAAGCTGAAGGAGGATAGGTTATATGTCCGAGGATAAGAAGGAAAATAAAAGACCAAACAATATCGCAAAGAATCTCACTTTTGCGGCAATATTCGCTCTTACGATGATGTATCTTTTTAATATAGGTAGGATGTCTTCGGAAGGAGAAGTTAAAGAGGTGGGTTACGGAGAATTCTATCGCCTGCTGCAGGATAATTCAGTAAATAAAAAAATTGCCTCTGCGGTAAAGACTGAAGACATCATAAAAGGGGCTCTATCGGATGGCAGAAAATATATAGTGCGTATTCCGGCGAACGATACGGATATTTTAAAAGTTGTGCGTGAAAACGTCCTTGAATTTATCGTCAAACCTCCCAGGACTCTTATGGCTAACTTGTTTTATTCCCTGGGCCCGATGTTTCTCTTCATCCTTTTTATATGGTATTTTGGTTACCGCAATGCCCAGAGCGGAGGCGGACGCATCTGGTCTTTTGGAAAAAGCCGTGCGCGCCTGGTTACCGATAACCATTTAAAAATTACCTTTGATGACGTTGCCGGGGTTGACGAAGCAAAGGAAGAGTTAAGGGAAGTGATTGAATTTTTAAAGGACCCTAAACGTTTTCAGAAGTTGGGGGGGAAAATTCCCAGAGGAGTACTTTTGGTGGGGGCTCCCGGAACAGGTAAAACGCTTTTGGCAAAAGCGGTGAGCGGCGAGGCAGCGGTGCCCTTTTTTAATATTTCGGGCTCGGATTTCGTAGAGTTATTTGTCGGCGTGGGCGCAAGTAGAGTGCGCGATTTATTTGAACAGGCGAAACGTTTTGCCAAGCAGAGCGGTAAAGGATGCATTATATTTATAGATGAGATTGATGCCGTGGGCAGACAGCGTTTTTCCGGAATAGGAGGCGGGCACGACGAACGCGAGCAAACTTTGAATGCGCTTTTGGTTGAAATGGACGGTTTTGGCACCGAACAGGCAGTAATTTTGATTGCCGCGACAAATCGTCCTGATGTTCTGGACCCGGCTCTCTTGCGCCCGGGAAGGTTTGACCGTCTGATAGTAGTAGAACGCCCCGATATAAACGGCCGGGAGGCAATTCTTAAAGTCCATATCAAAAACATAAAATTATCCCCGGATGTTAATTTAAAGGATGTTGCCCGCCAGACACCGGGTTTCTCCGGGGCAGATTTAGCAAATCTTGCCAATGAGGCGGCTTTGCTTGCGGCAAGGAATAATAAAGAATGCGTGGATATAAAGGACCTAAATGAAGCAATAGAGCGTGTTGTTGCGGGTCCGGAGAGAAAATCCCGCGTGATGAGCAAAGAAGAAAAGTTACGCATAGCGTATCATGAGTCGGGGCATGCTTTTGTCTCCATGGTTATTGAGGGACCTACCAAGCCGCACAAGGTAACAATACTTCCGCGGGGAGTTTCTTTGGGGCATACCACGGATTTCCCTCTTGAAGATAAATATCTACATACGAAGAGGGAATTGTTACGCCAGATTACCATACTTTTAAGCGGCCGTGCTTCTGAAGAGCTTTTCTTTGATGATGTATCCGACGGGGCATACAGTGATTTGAGGCAAGCAACGGATATTGCCCGGACGATGGTTACCAAGCTGGGAATGAGCGATAAGCTGGGTAATTTAACGTTCGGACGCGAAGAGCATCAGGTTTTTCTCGGGCGCGATTTGTTTGAGGAAAAGAATTATAGCGACCAGACGGCACTTCTTATTGATCAGGAGGTTAGTTCCATAATCGCCAATTTCTATACAAGGGCCAAGGATGAACTGAGTAGCCGAAAAGATAAGTTGAAAAATCTTGCCGAGACTTTGCTCGAAAAAGAAGTTTTGGAAGGTGATGAGGTAAAAAGACTAATAGGATTATCGGAAGATAGCGATGAAAATAAGATGGCTGCAGCTTAAGGGTGCAAGGGATACAGAACTTGCGATGAAAAATCTGGGCGTGGATAGTTCAGGTATTAAAATCATGAGCCCAAAGGCGCAGCTTTTAATAATTAAAATTGAGGGTATAAAAGGTTTCTGGGCAAACATTCTTAAACAGGAGATGCTTTCCATAGGAGGAGATGTTGCCTTACCGCGGGACGTAATAACCGGTAAAATCAAAAGCACCGATTGTTTTGTCCTTGCGACTCTTTCCCAGTATGCAAAGTTGGTCGAGAAATTAAGGCATCAGCCCTGGGGGATGAATGAAGCGGGGCGAAAGATTAAAGAAGCAATCGATAACTTGAGCAGAAACAGGTGGAAGATAGGTGCAGGCAAGGCGAGGCTTAATGTAGGTGCCAAAACCCTCATCATGGGAATTTTAAACGTAACTCCCGATTCCTTCAGCGAGGACGGTAAGTTTTACCGCGAGAAAGATGCGATTAATCGGGCGCTTATAATGGAAGAGGAAGGTGCCGATATAATTGATATAGGCGGCGAATCGACGCGACCGGGGGCAAAATTGGTCTCTGCCAAAGAGGAGCTGAAAAGA
>JBFZAB010000196.1:0-2785 GCA_041309285.1 Candidatus Omnitrophota bacterium | reverse complement strand
ATCTGAGCTCAATCTCCAGCCTTCACCGCATATTTTAGCCTTCCATCGAATCTTCGGTTTCTGGGTTCCACTGTTCATACCCTAATTGATAACAATGATGCCAAGAATGAGCGATGTAAGTCTGCCACCAGTCTGTATCTGGCATTTGAGTATTACAACTGGCGAACATTCCAGACGTGTGATGTTCAGCCGTATTATACCAACCCTGTCCGCTTTTCTTAATTGCCCCGTTTACCCATATCTCAGATATAGATTGATTAGATTGCGTATTGTGGGAGCCCATTATAACATATTGGCTTACTGGCACCCCTATTCCCTGTTTCCAGATATCCGTATAAGCGCTCCACACCATGTCTTCCAACAAGGTATCGGGAAGCGAAATTCTCCCATTGATCCTAACGGCTTTTTGGGTGGCAATGGCACCTTGGTCAAATACTTTGTAGTCATTTACACCTGGGATTTGCCCGGCTTCTTGGGTTCCCAACTCAGGTTTTACTATTTCACCCTTGTTTGCATGTCCGTCATCTGCAAATAAGGTGTTGACGCTTAACAAAGACACTAATAGAATTAGCACCATAAGGCTTAAATATTTCTTCATTTTTTTACCTCATTAATTATTTAGATTGAAAATCGTGGTTTTCGCCAGCTCACTCAGGTCATCTTCATCACCCCCTTCTATTCCAGCTAATAGGACAGGTTGTTACCAGCATATTACTGTTTCCTATACTATATCTTAAGAAACACTTAAAATTTTTTAGCCTTTAGTACTGTTATTCCGTTAACGCTTGACAGCCACCTTCGTTTACGATATACTTCGTGTAAAGTTTCATGTAAATATTCCGGAGAAAATTCAGGTAATGTTGCGGATCACGGAAATGTCCAAGCTTACCGGCGCCTCAGTCGATGAAATCCGCTACCTTGAAAAAAAGGGCTTTATCAAAGCTTTTAAAGCCCGTTTAAAAGCACGTCGCGTTAGGCATTTCCAGGACGAAGACGTCCGCACTACTGAACTGATCATCAAATACCGCCGCCAGGGCTTTACCTGGGACACCTCCTTCCAAAAAGCCCGGCAGGAAATAGACCGTCCGGCTCTTTTCTGATCGAATACAGGAGGTAAATATGACGCAGGTAACATTACACACAGGGCCAGGTGTCTTCGAGGTGCTATCCCATGTCTGCCGTAATCCTCAGGAAGCTCTGAAACAATTCGTTGAGAATGCGGCCGATGCCATCGAGGAAATTAATGCCGAAGAAGGGCAAGTCCTCATCAAGCTGAAATACCAGAACAAGGAAATTAACGGTGTCCCCAGCCGTTTATTAAAAGGCATCACCGTACAGGATAACGGCGTGGGCATGGATACCCGAAAAATGAGACAGGTTCTTCACCAGATCGGCAGTTCGGAGAAATTGAATTCAGCCTTGAGAGGCGAACAGGGCATCGGGTTACTGGCTTTCGCCTTAATCGCGGATGAGATGCACCTGGCATCCACCGATGAAGACGGCAAGCCCTCGAGTTGCCTGGTATTAAAACGCCGCTGGTTAAAGAACGGATACGCTGAAATTTTAAAGTCCTGCAACAAACACCAACATACGCAACGCGGCACGATCGCCCACCTGGAGGGTATTTTACCGGAAATTGCGCCGCAACTCTCCAAAGAACGGATAAAAGACTATTTCGGACAGCTATTCGCCAGCGATCTCCGATCCAATCTTTATTCGATGGCTATTTCCGATGACGACATTTTCGAACAGGTGCATCCCCAGCGATTCCGCGGGGTGAAGATCATGGCTAACACCATCAACGTAGAAAAAGCCGGCTCTGCCTACGTGGAATTTTACGTGCTCCCCTGGGATATGGCTGACGCCTCGATCAGTCTCTACGGACGCGGCGGTACCAGAATTTGCGATCTGACCGACTTGCAGGCATTCAAACTGATGCCGTGGTTAGATAAACGTCTGGAAGGCTACATACGTTACGACAGACTGAAGCGAACCGCGGATAAAACCGCCCTTATCCAAGATCAGGTATTTAACAACTTCGTGCAGGCGCTGAGGCAGATCGAGCCGAAAGTAATGCAGCTAATTCAAGAAGTAAGCGCGGAGTCTCAGGAACGGCGTTTCGGTATACTGTTGAACCGTGCGGGTAGACTTATCGACCGCTTCCTGCGCTATCGCGAGAAAGGTTTACTCGAAAAACTAGCCATCGGGCCGACAGCAGCCGACTTAAAACCCGGAATTGAAACAAAACCCCAGGAAGTTAAACCCGAACCGGTGAAAACCGGCGCCGTTAAAATTACACGCGCCCCGACGCGCGCACCTCATATTAAAATCTCTGCCCCGAGCAGCGATAAATCGGTTTATCGGAGCTGGTATGATGCCAAAGAAGGTATGATTTGCATCAACCGGGAACATGCTGAATTTCTGCTTTCCCAGCGTGAAGACCGTCGCTGCATGCGCTATTTGTTCTACGTCTGGGCAAAAGAAACTATGTTGCAGGAATACGGCGAACAGGCGCAAAAAGTCGCTGACGAAATGGTAGGTTTGCTGGCGGAAGCTGAGCCGCTATTAAGGTAAAATATTCCATTTCCCAAACGAAGTGAAGAATCTCCGGTGGCGGGAATTCTTCACTTCGTTGCTTAAAAATATTCAGGGGTGCTAGAGTATTCTTTTTTACACGAAACGCCGCCCCGGGAATTATTCCGGTTTGACGGCTTGTACTTTAGCGCTAGCCAATGGCAATCCGTATATTTTAGCTTTACGGACTTCAGCGGCGTTGTTTATTTTT
>JBFZAB010000195.1:0-5866 GCA_041309285.1 Candidatus Omnitrophota bacterium | reverse complement strand
GAAATCGGAGATTTCAGCATACCTGTCTACGGCGGGATAAAACCCAGGAAGGCACTCTTCTTTAATTATCTCTGCTCTCTTACTGCGGTAGCGGGGGCACTGACAGGATATTTTTTTAATTCTCAGTTTGTAAATATGAATAATTTTATTCTTGCCTTTGCCGCAGGCGTCTTTATCTATATATCCTGCTCTGACCTTATGCCGGAATTACATAAGGAAAGAAATTTGAAATCATCTCTCGTGCAAGTAATTCTTATACTTTTAGGTATCGGATTAATTTGGTTCGTTCACCTCTTCGCTTAAATTTCCCATATAAATCTGCAGTTCTTCTATCCGTGTGCATCTGTGGTTTTAAAAATAAAAAAGGGACAACTTTAGACCAAAATCTAAGAATCGTCCCTCTTTTCAGTTTTCTACTTTTAGGGAAATAGACCTTTCTTTTTATAAGAAAATGAATCTATTCCACCGCTTGATATTATAACTTGCTAACATCAGCGGCTTGCTTCCCCTTCGGGCCCTGAGTAACTTCTAACTCTACCTCCTGACCTTCATTCAAAGTTTTGTATCCATCGCCCTTGATTGCGCTGTGATGAACGAATACATCTTCACCGCCCTCAAGTGTAATGAATCCATAACCTTTCTGATTCGAGAACCATTTCACTTTACCTTTTACCAATTGCATTCACCTCCTTCCTTTTTACAAATTTACAAATTCATCCAAAAAAAAACCGTAAGGTAGAAACTTCTGAAACCCTTACGATTTGAGATGTTTACTATACCCCTACTTCCTCCTAATTCTTGAATTTTACGCATCAACTATACCACATTATCAAAGTTTGTCAAGTAAAATTTTTGAGATTTCTAAAAAAGTCTAAAATTATGCAGAAATCTCTTTATCTAAACATAACATTAGCAAAATACCCAATAATCAAAATCTGCGGCACGGTAATAATTGGAAGCCATATTGCTACCCGCCTGCCTACATTAGCCCAGAGTAATCCTATCTCGGTATAATCCGTGGCTACTCCCGCCATAAGAAACACAAAGCTGTTTCCTATGGCACCCGTCTGTCGATATATCTCAAAGGCAAGCGGAGATGAACCCTCGGAACAGACTTCAATAATTATAGCCAGGACAAGAGTTACTATAAGACCCACTAATGTCGGTCCCATAAATCTATGGAAGAAATGCACCGGTATATACGCTCCGGCAAAACTGGCGAGCAATACCCCCAGGATTATCCACCACAAAACCATATCAGAAAGCGCCCTCGCCCCGCGTATAACCCCCTTAAGGCCTTCGAGCGAACTGTTTAATTCCGGCCGGTAATTTTTAAGGCGCATTCTGATGTCTTTTAAAATAGAAAAATCCTCCGCCACCTCCAAAACATTCTTATTTTTCTCGATTAGATTTTTTCTATCCAAAAACATATAGACAAATCCGGTATTAATAGCCACGACTATTGCAGCAAAAATTATAAATAAGCCCTTGAGTCCAAACATACTTACAAGCATCATGGTAATGGTCAGGTTTGCCCAGGGGCTGGCCAACAAAAAACTAACCACCGCAGGGTTTGAGGCACCCTTCTTATGCAGCTGCACAGAAAGCGCGAGTATCCCGTGACTGCAGGCGCTCATCAGGAAACCTAAAAATACGGCATTAAATATAGTAGAAGGTCTTTTTCGGGAAAGGATTCGGGAAATATACTCCCGCGGGATAAAGTAATCAATGAATCCTCCCAGCAATAACCCCAGTGCTACCGCCCACCAGATATTTTTTATATAGGTACGAAAAATCTTCCCGAACGACGCAAGCTGAGAAATAAACAAAGAGAGGACCAGCAAAAGAATGGCAAATGAGGAAATGATGAAGAGTTTATTCTTGAAAAAAGGCTTAGCTCCGGGGGTTCGGCAACTAACGCAGGATTCTTCTATTTTTTTATCTTTGATAAACTTTTCTTTGCAATGCCGACCACAGAAATAGAATTCTTTGCCTTCGGCAATTAACTTGATTGCTCCGGATTCTTTAACTTTCATTCCGCAAACTGGATCTTGCGCCATATATCTACCTTGCAAGAGTACAGCAAAAGCTAAGGCAGAGGACTTACCTGCAGCAGCCTTTACCTTGTTCGTCTTTCTTTTCCTCACCCTTACTTTTTCCGCAGCAGCAAGGGCATTTTTTGATTAAACAGAGCACTACCGCAACCAAAACAACCGCAATAATAACTTTGACTAACATTTAAAACCTCCTTTTATTATTAACTACCGATCACTGCAATCTTTTTTTTAAATCATTGTAATCAACAGCCCTAAATATGAATTTTGTAACGGGCTGTTATTTTGCCCAAACAAACCAAATAAAGAGATACGCCGTAGTTACCGCGGCAAGAGTAAAAGGCAGGCCGATTTTCGCAAAATCACGAAAATTTACGTTATAGCCTTCTTTTTTAAGCAAACCGCAGGCAACAATATTTGCTGAGGCACCGATTGGCGTAATATTCCCACCTAAGCTTGTACCGATAAGCAGGCCGAATAATAACGGCTCCGGCCCTATACCCAAAGAACCTGCTACAAGTTTTGCCACCGGTATCATCGCCACTGTATAAGGAATATTATCTATGAACGCCGAGAGCAATACCGACAGCCACACTATAATCGTATAAGCTAGAAATTTATTCCCGTTGGTATACTTTATTATGTAGGCGGCTATATCATCTATTACTCCCTTATAGGTGAGGCTTCCCACTAAAATAAATATCCCTATCAGGAAAAAGAACGTGTGCCAGTCCAAGTTCTTTACTAAGGAAACTGATTCCCTGTGTTTTAATTCATGCCACACCAGGCCGATTACTCCATACGCAGCGCATATCGCCGCAATGGTGTAGGCAGGCTTATTCTTGATAAAACTTGATAAAGCAAGAGTCAGTATCATCAGGCCGAGAAGCACTGTAGGAAACCATGTCTTGACCTTAGCTTTTTCTATCCGGATAACCGGCTCTTTATATTTTCGGAACAATAAATACAAAACACAGAACGAAGCCACTGCCCCTAATTCCACGGCAAAAGTTATCCCGGGCTTGCCCTTCATCCAGAAAAAGTCTACAAAATTCATCCCGCTGGAAAGCGCAAGGATTATGCTCGGGCTGTCGCCTATCATGGTAGCACAACCCTGCAGATTGGACGAAACTGCTATACCTATTAAAAACGGAACCGGGTTGGCTTTCAGTTTCCTGGCAACCTCAAAAGCAATAGGCGCAACAATCAAAACTGTTGCCACATTTTCGACAAAACTGGAAATGAAACTCGCAAGTATGCACACGGATAATAATGCCATACCCACGGTTTTTGTCCTATCCACTAATTTTGTAGCCAGGTATGCAGGAACTCCTGATAATATAAAAAGGCCTGACAATACCATCGTTCCCAGAAATACTCCCAGGACATTGTAGTTGATGCTTAAAATGGCTTCTTTAAAACTCACTGCCCCGCTGAGTAAAAGCGCGGCTACCGCCGCACTCAATACTAAGAACGGGTGCCCTTTTTTAAACATCAGTAACGCATAGGTAACAATAAATACAGATATTACAAACAATTTCATTTTAACAGGCTCACTTTCTTCCTATATTTTTAATTCCTTGACAGTCTCTAAAATATTTTCTGCGACTTGCTGGATAGATAAATCCGAGGTATCTATAGAATAATCCGCTTTTGCATAATATGGTTCTCTCATTTTGAGCAACTCATCGATTATCTTCCTGGGTTCGGGGGCGTTTAAGAGGGGCCGCTCTGTGGTATGCTTGGTCCTTGCCAAAATCGCTTCCGGACCCGCCTTAAGGCAGATGAGGATTCCTTTTTTCTTTAAATTCACAATATTCTCTTCCTTTATTACCGCACCTCCTCCAGAATCAATAATTAAATTTTCTTTGTCTGAGATCTCCTTGATAATTTTACTTTCCACATCGCGGAAATATTTCTCTCCACTCTGGGCAAATATTTCCTTTATCGCACGCTTCTCTTTCTCCTCAATCAGGAAATCAATGCTTACATATTCTCTTTTTAAGCGCTTCGCTAATTCCCGCGCAACAGAAGTCTTTCCCGTAGCCATAAACCCGATTAAAACTATATTTTTCATTTTATCAAATATGATTACAGAGATTAAAAATACAGATTACGCAGATAAAACATATCTTCTAATCGTTGTAATCATCTCCCAAAATCGCCGTAATCATCCTTAAAATCACTGTAATCTTTTTCAAATAATCGCTGTCATCAGTATTTCTGAATTTTAACACAAGGCGAGAAAGATGACAAGGGATTTTGGCTAAAAAATGATTACGAAGATTGGAGAATAGATTACGCGGATATAAAGCATCAAGAGCTTAAATTGTAAATACCGTACCAAACACCTAGGTTGAATAAAAACAAAACAGAAGAAGGCCTGTAAAAAATAAAATAATAACCACCTCTACATATCACTATACCAGGTTATTCTACCTGCGGTAAATGGATAAACCAATCACAGACAGACATAAAATTTCTGCCAGCGGTTACTTTTATCATAAATTTAGCGTAATCTACCCCAGCTTCCCTGGCTGTGCTCTCGATTAACCTCCCCGTCTCTAAAATTGTACCCTCGATTAATGTGTTTGCGTACAAGGCATACAAATCCGATATATCTCTTTCTGAAAATCCTGCGGCCGAGCTTTCGATATA
Source organism: Candidatus Omnitrophota bacterium (assembly GCA_041309285.1). Lineage (GTDB taxonomy): Bacteria > Omnitrophota > Gorgyraeia > DTHP01 > DTHP01 > JBFZAB01. Next base: position 1,154 of record JBFZAB010000195.1, on the reverse strand, counting down.
TGTTTCAACTTCATTACCGCTATCAGCAAATACAGATTTTTTCCCTCCTGCAAATCCTACAGTAGTTACGCCTATCATATAATTCTTTCTCAAGAAAGCAGATATTCCCTCCAGATGAAAAGCCCCGTTTAGGGTAATAATCCGCCTATTTCCGTCTTGTCTTAGGATACCGCTGATTATCCGGCTCATATACTCATTTCTTGCCGTTAATTGCTTTGTAAAATCTACGTAATTATCCTGTTGCCTGGTTGGCATATCCAGGGCTACAATTTGTATACCCTCAGCCCTTGCCGTATCTAAAATTGCCATATATTTTTCCATCATATCCGGATAACCCCATTGCCAGTATAAATATTCTAAAATTTCATTTCTGTTCTCCCCTGTCCTGTTAAACTCATCCAACATAAACTGGGTATCTGCCGTAAACATTTCCAAACCAAGATGGGTAAATCCCATTTCTTTAAAGAGGTGCATGTTCCAAATTATCTCTTCTTTTCCCTGTGCCACATTATGTGTTTCTCCAAACATTAAAATATCAGTATTCTTGGTAACTATCCGGCTATAATCTACCGTTAACCTGAAAGATAGTATTTGATTATCATAATCCTGCGGGCTTAACCATGCAGAATGGTTTGTTGTTCCGCCTGAATACTCTTCGCTACTTGCCTGTCCTGAAGCTGCAACGGTAATCGGATGGCTTACCGCCACAATCCCGCCAGGCATGAAATAATTGATTTTTCCTATAACTGCCCAAGCAGAAACCGTGGTTAAACATAGTCCTGATATAAACAATAATATTTTAAAATACATGATATTTGATTTGACTCCTATCTACCTTCTAACTCGATTATTATTTCGCAGCACATCTTAGCGTTATATCCCATTCCTGCAAGTATCTTACGCAGAGAACCGGTCATATCACTTACATCCTTTGCTCTCCTTGCCCCTGGCCAGCATAACTCAAAGTAAGCCCTAGTAGGATGTAAAGAAAATAAAAGATTTCCTGCTAGAATTAAGATAAATTTCTGGGATGTTTTCATTTACCGGAAGATATTTTATAGTTATCTAATAAATACTCTACTGGCCTGAAAGAATTATCAACAATATTTAGAATTTTCCTTAACGGCAGACTAGATCTTATGCCAGCCAGAAGA
>JBFZAB010000194.1:0-2748 GCA_041309285.1 Candidatus Omnitrophota bacterium | reverse complement strand
ACATAAATTTTATCCATCGTTATTCGGAAGGGGAATGTCTAAGAGTTTCAAGTCGGGCTTATTCACTTCGAGTGCCTTGAGTGCAGACTCGCCGTCACCCGCCGAAACAACTTCATATCCCGCTTTCTTAAGCCGGAAAACAACAACTTTAACCACCGACGGCTCATCATCAACCACTAATACTTTCTTACTCATGCTATGCGTCTCTCAACTATGGGAAAGACAAAGATAAATGCGCTGCCCCGGCCCAGCTCCGATTCCACCCAGATTTTCCCGCCGTGCTTTAAAATAATTTCTTTTGAGATAGCAAGCCCAAGTCCGCTACTACCTGTTTTTTTATACTCGCGGGGGGCAACCTGGCTAAAACTTGTAAACAACTTATCCAGATCTTCCTTTTTTATTCCTATGCCGGTATCCCGGACACAAACGCTTATTGCATTATCATGTTTTCTTTCGGTAACAATGGATATACTCCCTTTATCGGTAAATTTAATGGCATTGTTAACCAGATTGGTCAAGACTTCGGTAATTTTGTCCCTGTCCATTTTAACTTTAGGGATGTTATCACCCAGATTAATATTAAACTCAAGCCCCTTATTCTTTACCAGAGGCAGCATGGAGGAAGCTACATCCTTAACCACAAGATTAATATCCGTTTCCTCAATTTTGAATTCTACCCTGCCCGACTGCAATCTCTGGAAGTCGAGAACGCTGTTTATAAGGCGGGCAAGGCGCTCCACATTGTTTTTTGCCGTATCCAGAAAATCTTTCTGTTCTTCGTTAACGGACCCGGCGGATCCGTCTAAGACTATCTTTATACTTTCGTTTATGGCGGTAAGCGGCGTACGCAATTCATGCGAGACCATACTTACAAACTCATCTTTAGCTTTTTCTATCCTTTTTCGCTCGGTAATATCGCGCAGGAGATGCACAAGCCTGATTATATTTCCGTTTTCATCAAAAATGGGAGAAACCGATACCGCAAGCCACTTGTCTAAGGTAGGTTCAAAAACCTCCGCATATTCTTTTTGCCTGGTAGTTTTACTCTTTTCTAAAGGACAGTCATTTAACGGATTATTTTTACCATGAAAGATTTGGTAGCATTTCTTTCCGATTAATTCTTCCTTTGTCTTACCCAATAATTTGCAGAGAGTGCTATTTACGTTTAAAATCTCATAATTCGAGCCATGAATAGACACACCGTCTGCCATAGAATCAAAAGTCAGCGACCATTCCCGAGAGGCATCAGCTATTATTTTTTCCGCTTTTTTGCGCTCGGTAATATCGCGGACTACCGCCTGTAAAACGGTTTTTCCGCGATACTGGAATGCGGAGAGAAGCACATCGGCCACAAAATTAGTTCCATCCTTACGGCTATGCATCCATTCAAAGTGTTCCGTTCCTTTCTGAAATGCTGCTTGTATATGCTCCATGGAACTAGTATAGGAATCTCGTCCGTCGGGCTGAACCTGCGGCGAAACATCTGAAGGTTGTATTTCCCTAAATTCCTCTACCGTATTAAAACCAAATAACTCCAGGGTGCGCTTATTACAATCGAAGAATCCTTTTTCATTAAGAAGCATAATTGCGTCATATGAACTCTCGTATATCATCCTGAATTTGCTTTCGCTTTCCTTTAAATCCTCTTCTATATTCTTGCGTTCGGTAATATCTTCGAAACTTTCAATCCCCCCAACAACATTTCCCTTTTCATCTTTTAATACATCAACATTCTTTTCTATGGTACGCAATCTCCCATCTTTTGTTCTTATGGTACATTCTTTAGCCACAACTGGCTTAATAACGTCATCGGAGTAAAGACCGCACTTATCTTTGCAGGGAAACTCAGCAAAAATACGGCATTCTTTGCCAACTACTTCATCCGCCGTATAGCCAGTTATCTCAAAGGCCTTTTTATTCCATGCTTTGACACGCCTGTTCGTATCTACTGTAAAAATAGCACTGGGAATGAGCTTAAAAAGGAGTTCAATGTAATCCTTAGAATTCTTAAGATCCGACTCTATTTTTTTGCGTTCGGTAATATCCACATTAACCTCGGCAACTAACCAGTTTCCTTCTTCGTTCTGAAAAGGCATGCTTATAACCTGCACCGGACGGTTATTTTCTTTCATCAGGACTTCTTCGCTGACCATCAGCTGCTTGGTAGAAAAAACTTTTTCCAGGTTACAGCTGGCACATTTTTCTTTTGCCCCCATAAAATATTCATAACATTTCCTGCCCTTATATTCGCCGTAAACCTTCTGCCACTCGGGGTCTATATAAACCATATTGTAGTCAGAATCAATGATATCGATCCCAGTTTTAGTAGCGCCCAATATAAATTCCAGGCGTTTATTGATTCTGCCTAATTCTAAACTTGCTTTATTTAGCTCTGTTGTGCGTTCTTTGACCAGCGCTTCAACGCGCGCAGCGCGGTTTAAAATAAGGAACAGATTATATAAAAGTGTGCCGGTAAGAATTAATCCTATTATAAATACACTCCATGAATACAGACGTTTATGTTCCTTAAAGAATTTCGGCGCCGGGCGGCATAACATCCTCCAGGTGTTATTACCAAATCTTAAATCTTGGATTAAGAATAAACCTGCTGCTGCCTTCGTATCATTTTCGCTAACAGGCAGAGGTTTAACGGTTCTTGTACGCGCACTATGATAATAAAGGAGGTACTCCTCCCCGAAAATGCTCTCGTCATATAAATAAGTATCTATGCTTATGCGCGGCCTGCCT
>JBFZAB010000193.1:0-5040 GCA_041309285.1 Candidatus Omnitrophota bacterium | reverse complement strand
ACGACCGGATCAATGAATTCGTGCGGCATCTGGACCTTTTGATAGATGCGGGAGATAACCCCGCGGTTAGCGAAGCCGATTGGGACGTCAACGCCGTAAATGTCCTGACTATTCATAAGGCAAAGGGTCTGGAATTTCCGGTGGTTATTATGGTGAGCCTGGTCACGGATCACTTTCCCAGCCGCGAGAGAAAAGAGCCTATTGCTCTGCCGAATGAATTCCTTAAACAGAAGGAGCGCTGGTTGCCTCAGGGAGACCCGCACATCCAGGAAGAGAGAAGGCTGTTTTATGTAGGCATGACCCGGGCAAAAAGGGAACTCTTATTTACTTCTTCGCTTAATTACGGAGGTAAGCGGTTAAAAAAAATAAGCCGGTTTGTCCTGGAAACACTTAATCTCCCCAAACAGGAGGCAAAGGTCATAAAGTTTTCCGCAGCCGAGGCAATAGGGCGCTTCTCGCCAAGAGAGGAAGAGCCTGATTTGTTTACAAGAGGATCTTTACCCGAAAAAGAAATTCTGCACTTGAGTTATTTTCAGATTGACGATTACCTTACCTGTCCTCTGAAATATAAATATGTCCATATCCTTAAGGTTCCGGTAGTCAGCCATCATGCCGTAGTTTACGGTAAGGCAATACACGATGCCATCCAGGAATATTATCGTATCAGGCTTTCCGGAAAACCTGTAAGTATAGAGGATTTGATTTTAGTTTTTGAAAATTCATGGTCTAGCGAAGGATTCCTTACTCAGGAACACGAAGCAAGGCGCTTTGAGGAAGGCAAAAAAGCACTCAAGGATTTTTACAGACGTGCGCAAGAAGAAAAGGAACTTCCCTTATATATAGAGAAGGAATTTAATTTTAATCTGGAAAATAACCGCATCACGGGGCGATGGGACAGGATCGACGCAAAAGGCGAAGATGCGGTTATTATCGACTTTAAGTCTTCCGACATAAGGGAACAGGACAGGGCCGATAAAAGGGCTGAGGATAGCCTGCAGCTGGCGATTTATGCCCTTGCCTATAAAGAAATTTTTAATGTTATTCCTAAATACGTTGAACTCCATTTTGTGGAATCGGGGCTTATCGGCAGGTTTTCTGTCGATGAAAGGCTATTTGAGAAAACGGCCGAGAAAATTAAAGCGGCAGCGGCCGGTATCCGGGGGCGTATTTACGGTGCCAAACCCAGTTTTTATGCCTGTAATTCCTGTGCTTTTCAGTATATCTGTCCGCATACGCTGAAAGAGATATAGTATAAAGATTAAATATAAAATATCAAATAGCAAAAATTAGAATGACAGTGCAAAATTTTAAATTTTGGTATGTATATTTGATTTTTACACTTTAATTTTTAATTTTAAGAAATATGAGCTTGCACTATATTATCGACGGCTACAACATCATGAAACAGGTGACCCGCATTACGGGTAAGAAGATGACGGGAGAAAGAGACGATTTTCTGCGTTTTCTGGAAATAGAGAGGCCGTTTGGAAGTTTTCGCAACAGAGTCACGATTGTCTTTGACGGCCACCCGGAGCTTACCTTAAGAAGGCGCGAGTCGGATTTAAGGGTTATTTTTAGCCGCGATGAATCTGCGGATGAACGGATAAAAAAAATGGTTGAAAATTCCGGAGGAAAAAATTTAGTTGTGGTATCCGATGATAATGCGGTAAAATGCACAGCCAGGATTAATGGTGCACGCGTTCTTGGTGCGATAGAATTCTTGAGAAAGAAAGAACGTAAGGTTCCGGCTGTACATGAAGAGGAGAAAAAAATCTCTTCTGATACGCCGGCCGGAATCCGGATAACCCGGGAATTAGAGCGTATATGGATTAAATGAAGCCCAGGTTTATGGAACGATAGTGAACATAAATCTGTTGGCTGAATTTATCCCGAAGAACATGTCAAAATTGTTGAAAACCCTCTGGAATTTCTCAAATAAATTATGAGAAATTCCGAGGACTAAGTCCCGGGAATTCTCCGAATTCCTCGGGGGAATTTTGACATAGTTTGTGAATCGGGACAAAGCACAATTTACCGTATGAACCCAAAAATTAAATCGACAATTAAAGAATACGCGGAATCGATTATCATTGCCCTTATACTGGCAATGATAGTGAGGACGTTTATTATTCAGGCATTTAAAATTCCTACCGGTTCGATGCGCATGACATTAATCGAGCGCGATAGGATCTTAGTCAATAAGTACATTTATCGCCGTATTACGCCTAAGTTGGCAGCAATACTTAATAAATATTCCCCCATATTTAAAGAACCCGAGAGAGGTGATGTGGTGGTTTTTCGTTATCCGCTTGAGCCCAAGAGAGATTTTATCAAACGCCTTATTGGTAAGCCCGGTGAGACGGTGAAAATCGAAAACGGTTTTATCTATATAAACGGAGAAAGAATTGATTCCCCACCCGCAATAAAACAGATCTATTATTATAATCGTGGCCCATACGGAGCGGGCTCCGAAGGCATTAAAGTTCCCGAAAATTATTATTTTGTCCTTGGGGATAATAGCGCATATTCTCAGGATAGCCGGTATTGGGGTTTTGTTCCCAGGAAATATTTATTAGGCAAGGCCATGGTCATTTATTGGCCGATTAACCGCATGAGGATAATTAAATGAAGTCCAGATTTATGGAGCAGAGCGAACATAAATCTGTCGACTGAATTTGATCCAGCACCTTTTTAAAATTCAATTTTCTTCAAGAATCAGGGAATATAAATGAATAAATAAAAGGTGCTGGATTCAATTCACAGACGTCCGCCTGTGGCGGACTGCACTTTACATCACTTTGTTCTATAAATTTACTCATTGAAGGAGGTGAAAAAGATGAAGTACTTAGGATTGTTGCTTGTTTTAGGCCTTGTTTTGGTAGGTTGCACGACAACCCAGAAAGGCGCAGGAGTTGGTTCTGTTATCGGTGCGGGTGTTGGAGCGATCATCGGACACCAGAGCGGGCATGCTGTCGAAGGTGCGGTAATTGGCGGAGCGGCAGGAGGACTGGGAGGGGCAATGGTAGGCGAGAAGATGGCAAATAAATTCTGCCCTGTTTGCGGCGCGGATTATCCGGGAGATGTTCAATACTGCCCGAAAGACGGAACGGAACTAAAAGCCAAACAGTAATTCGCGAATTACCACAAAGTAAAACAATTCGCGGTAATTAGCGTTTTGTTTTCGTTTCTCTTTGCAAATTAGCGTCAATTAGCGTATATGAATTTAGCCAATAGAGTTTCTTTTTTCAGAATAATACTTATTCCAATTTTCGTCGTTACGGTTCTCTACTATACGCCGCAGAAAGAGTTTTTTCGCTTTTTTGCGGCGTTCGTTTTTATATTATCTATTCTTACTGATTGGCTTGATGGATATATTGCCAGAAAGAAAAATCAAACAAGCAGGTTGGGGGTGTTACTCGACCCTATTGCGGATAAACTGCTCATAAATACGGCATTCATCATCTTGTTTATAAAGAAGGGGCTTTCGGCAGAATTTATAATACCCGTCTGGATTCCCATTGTAGTTCTGAGCCGCGATATGCTCCTTGTATTGGGTTCGCTCGCTATTCATCTTACCCAGGGTAGCCTTAATATACGCCCGCGGATGTTGGGAAAGTTAAGTACCTTTTGCCAGACCTTAAGCATTGTCTTTATCCTATTGCATATTCCGTTTACGCCTGCCGTATTTTACATTGCCGGTTTTTTTACCGTTGCCTCAGGATTGGATTACGCCTGGAAGAACAGTCGCCTGGCAGTCAACCACTGAGGCAATCCTTAAGTATTTAACAATTTAACCAATCACCATTTAACTGATTTATTTGGATTTATTAATTTAACCATTCACTAATTAACCATTTAACTGTATCTATTCTCTGAATTATTTAACCAATTACTAATTAACTATTTAACTGTATCTTTGTCAATTTAACCATTCACTAATTAACCATTTAACTGTATCTATTCTCTGCATTATTTAACCAATTACTAATTAACTATTTAACTGTATCTTTGTCAATTTAACCATTCACCAATTAACTATTTAACCGTATTTAATATGAGACCCAGTGTAGTTGCCATAGTCGGAAGGCCAAATGTGGGAAAATCTTCCCTCTTTAACCGTTTGCTGGGAAAACGCAAGGCCATTGTTGAGTGTACTCCCGGAGTGACGCGGGACAGAATTTACGGTAAATTATACTGGCGCTCCAAAGAGATAAAATTGATAGATACGGGAGGCATAGATTTGGGCAGCGATAATATAAAAAAGAAAACCTTTAATCAGGTAAAGCTTGCCCTTGAAGAAGCCGAGGTAATACTCTTTGTCTGCGACATATCTTCGGAAATTACCGCCTTTGACCGCGAGGCTGCGGATTTGGTGCGTAAAAGGAATAAGAAAGTGGTGCTGGCCGTAAATAAAGCGGATAGCGAAAAAATTTCCCAGGGTGCGGCGGATTTCTTTCAGCTCGGGTTAGGAACTCCATATCCGGTTTCTTCCCTGCATGGTCTGGGAGTAGGGGAAATCCTTGATGAAATTGTCGCTCTTATTTCCCCGACAAAAGAGGAAGTTTTCTCCGGCCCTAAATTTGCCATCGTTGGAAAGCCTAACGTGGGGAAGTCTTCATTCTTAAATGCGTTGCTTGGAGAGGAACGTGTTGTCGTTGATTCCCGCCCCGGAACAACCCGTGATGCCGTGGACACAGTGATGATAAAAGACGGCTGTGAAATTCTTCTTATTGATACCGCCGGGATAAAACATAAAAGTAGATTAAAAGAAAACCTGGAGTTTTACGCAACCCTGCGTTCATGGGAAGCCATTTCGCGCGCGGATATATGTATTATGCTTATTGATGCCTATGGAGGGATGGCTTCCGATGACGTGAGAATATTAAACTCGGCGTGGGATGAAGGGAAACCTCTTGTTCTTGCGGTAAACAAGTGGGATCTTATCGAAAATGTAGACACGAAAAAATATAAAGACATGATGAAAAAAAGAACTCATTTGGCAGAAGAGGTACCCGTATGTTTTTTATCATGCCTGAAGAG
>JBFZAB010000192.1:0-2807 GCA_041309285.1 Candidatus Omnitrophota bacterium | reverse complement strand
ACTTCAAACTATCCCCCAACCGCTAATAAAGAAATCATCTGGTTCGCCCATCGAAAAAACGCCTGCCGCGCCAAACAAGGTGAGGTTGGCAAACAAATCTCTGTTTTCCTGGATGAAATTATTTATCGGTATTATGATACTTGCATCTTTTATCGGAACCGGCATTACAGGATTTCTGACTTTTACTCAGAGGTTAACTCCCATTATCGGATCCGTAAGTTTTATTTTGGCTGTAGTCGTGTTTATTGTCTTAATAACAATTACCCGTAACCAACGCTATAGATGGCGTAGGCCGGGTTTTGGATTAGTCTTTTTGTGTGCAGTCGGCGTATATCTCGTTTTAACCTTCAGCGGCGTTCAACCGTTTGTAGACTATAAAGACTTTGCCTTCAACGCGATATCAAATGTAATCAATTCTGTGATTAAGCCTTAAAAAATAAGAGTTTGGGAAATTAGCTGGAAATAACAAAAATTTCCACTTCTCAAAATCGAATCTCTAAGAAAAGAATGAAAATCAACGATTGAACGGCCACAAACGCCGCCACCAGCTTTTACTTTCTTTGATACCGTTCACCGAGAAACTATTTTCGCATTTGCCGCAACGCCAGATCTTGAACTTGGCATTATAATACGTCTTATCACTGCCGCACTTGGGACACGTCGTCAAAATCTTCTTGGCGGCTTCTTTATCGATTCTCTTCCAGTATTCCTGATGCCAGTTAGGACGTCCTGACATTTTCATTGTTCCTTTTATGTTCTACTACGACTATTGTACTACTTTTTGTGCTTCTGGGAGAATGAATCTAAGAGATGATAGGGATAAATTTCTCTTCCCTCCCTGAGATACATTCGTCCTGATTTTATCAGGACTCAGTATGACAAAACACCTTACCCTAAACTCTCTTTCAAGACTTCGACCAGATGGCGGGTCATGCCTTCCACCTGAAGCAATTCCTCGGCTGTCGCATTCCGTATACCCCTCACCGTCCCGAACCTGGCGATCAAAGCCTTCTTTTTAGCTGGGCCGATGCCCCTGACCGTATCCAGAGCTGAAGTAAAACTTTTCTTTCGATGTATATTACCGTGGTAGTTAATGGCAAAACGGTGGGCTTCATCTCTGACACGCTGTAATAGCTGTAATCCGGAAGTGTTGCGTGGTATTACTATTGGTTTTTTGTGTTTCGGGATAAATATTTCCTCGTATTCTTTAGCCAAGCCGAGGATGGGTTGAGACCCCGCTCCAACTTCCTCTAAAACTTCGAGCGCGGCATTAAGCTGTCCTTTGCCGCCATCGATAAGCACCAGATCAGGTAAAATCGCCCAGGAATCGGTAGAGTTTGCGCTGCGTTTAAAACGCCGTCTCAGCACTTCCTGCAACATAGCGTAATCGTTCGCACCTTCGACGGTTTTGATTCGGAAACGGCGGTAATGAGAGGGCTTAGACTTTCCATTTTCGAAGACTACCATACTCCCTACCGCTTCCTTGCCCTGAATATTGGAGATATCGTATCCCTCTATACGGTTCGGTAAGTGTGGCAGATTTAAAGTTTTTTGTAATTGCTTTAAAGCATTTTCCAGCACTTCCGCTCCGGCCAGTTGCTTTATTTTTTCGTGTTCTAATGCTTGTTTAGCGTTTTCTAGAACGATATCGATGAGCTGTTTTTTATTACCCTTTTCCGGCACGATGATTTTGACGGCACTGCCGCGTTTTTCTTTGAGCCATTCCTGAATGGGGATTTTGTCAACGATCGGATACTTTAATAAGATGAGCGGTGGAATATATGCCGCGGCGCTGTAATATTGTTTCACAAAACTGGTCATAATCTGGGTAGGTTCTTCCGAATTCACCCCGGTGAGGGTGAAACTCTCTCTCCCGATAAGCTTCCCTCCCCGTACAAAAAAAACCATTACGAAAGCCTCGTCGCGGTTGGCAATAAAGGCGACAGCGTCCTGTTCTCCGGTTACCGTCGCTGCTATTTTTTGTCCTTCTGAAACCTGCTTGACAGCCATTATCTGGTCGCGGAAGCGCGCCGCGCCCTCATAATTCATCGCTTCGGCAGCCTCTTTCATTTTATGTTCCAGACTGCGAATTACGGCCTCCTGTTTGCCCTCGAGAAAGAGGATGATGCCGCGCATGACATCCAGGTATTCTTTGCGTGTAATATTACCGGTGCAGGGTGCGGGACATCGTTTAAGGAAAAACTTCAAGCAGGCACGTCCATCTTTCCCTGTGATTTCCTTATTACACGTGCGATAACCAAAAATACTTTCAATGACCTTCAGTGTTTGCCTTACCGAACGGGCGCTGGCAAACGGCCCGAAATAATTGGCTCCGTCGTTCTTTAACAACCGCGTAAAAACAACCGTCGGCCATTCGTCTTTTAGGTCGATTTTAATATATGGATACGTCTTATCGTCTTTGAGGCGGATATTGTAATGCGGACGGTAACGCTTGACAAGGTTATCTTCCAGAATCAACGCAGCCTGTTCTGACGTAGTGACATAGAATTCGAGGTCATGAATTTCTGCCACCAGTGCCCGTGTTTTAGGGTCTAGCTTATCAGGTGATTGGAAATAGGAGCGTACGCGGTTGCGTAATTCGGAGGCTTTACCGACATATAGTATCTTGCCGCCGGCATCCTTCATCAGGTAGACGCCAGAACTGGAAGGTAACTGCTTTAGTTGTTCAATAACGAGACTGGACGGCAAATTTCACCTCCTGTCTCAGATGAAGCAAGTGTCTCCCTTTCGTAAAGGGAGATGTAGAAGGATTTGGTTCGACATTATTGCACTTTAGCAAAGGGGGA
>JBFZAB010000191.1:0-3394 GCA_041309285.1 Candidatus Omnitrophota bacterium | reverse complement strand
TGATAAAATAAGAAATGAGCTGGAAGGCCTGGGTGTAACACTTGAGGACGAAGCAGGTAAAACTAAGTGGCATTTTAGGTAATGCCTGTTAATGCAGATAACAATCCATGTCTTTGTAGATAAATACAGGTATAAATCGACGCAATCTATTTTTTAAATCGCTGTAATCGTTTTTAAAATGAAAGCGAAACGCAAAGAAACTATCGCGGCTTATCTTTTTCTTATGCCCAACCTCCTGGGGTTTATGATCTTTACCTCACTCCCGGTAGTGTTCTCCCTTGTTTTAAGCTTTTTCAACTGGGATATACTTAGCCCGCCAAAATTTGTGGGATTGGGAAATTTTGTAAGGCTTCTTGGATTTACCTTTAACGGTAAAAACTTTATTCCCAACGACCCTCACTTCTGGTATTACGCCTTTAATACCGTGTTTCTGATGCTGGTCATACCGCTTGAGGTATTTGGAGCGCTTATTGTAGCTACGGCAATGAATCAGAAAATAAAAGGAATTACGTTCTACAGAACCATATTTTATCTGCCCACGGTCTGCTCCGGAGTTGCGATTGCCATTATGTGGAAAGGGCTTTTGAATCCCGATTTCGGACTCCTAAACGGCATACTCATAAAACTGGGGAACCTTTTACACCTTGACCTCCACGGGCCTGCATGGTTTACCAGTCCCGTCTGGGCAAGGATTGCGATGATGATGATCGGTCTGTGGCTTATTATCGGGGGGAATAACATGCTTCTTTTCCTGGCTGCGCTGCAGGGCATTCCCCGGGATTTATACGAAGCTGCGGAAATAGACGGAGCAGGGGGCTTGCAAAAATTCTGGAAGATTACCTGGCCGATGATTTCTCCTACCACATTTTTTATTGCCATAATGAGCATCATCGGTGGTTTTCAGGGAGGTTTTATGCTTGCCTATATCCTGACCGGCGGAGGACCGGGAGGGGCGACCACTACTTTTGAATATTATATCTTTAACAACCTCTACACATTCCAGAAGGCGGGATATGCCGCAGCAATCGCCTGGGTCCTTTTCCTTCTTATCTTTATCTTTACCAGATTTTCCTGGAAGCACGGCGGAAAACTTGTGCAGTATCACTAATAGTTGATTAGTATAATTATTTCGCAATGAAAAAAGTTATTGAATTAACAGCGGAAAAATCAAAGAGCATACGAAAGAAAAAGGAATTTGCCGGTAAATCCCTGGCCTATATCCTGCTTTCCCTTATCGGTATCAGCATGATTCTTCCTTTCCTCTGGATGATTTCAACTTCTTTAAAGGAGGCGCAGGCGGTTTTTGAGCAGGTAAAACCCTGGTGGAGAAACTGGATTCCCGCAAAAATTGTTCTCAGTAATTATGTACGCGCCTGGCATGCCGTTCCTTTCGGCAGGTTTTATTTAAACAGTGTTATCGTTGGCCTGTGTGTTACTTTCGGAGTTGTATTTACCAGTTCGCTCGCTGCCTATGCCTTTGCCAGGTTAAATTTTCCCGGAAGGGACAAACTTTTCTTTGCCTATATAGCGACAATGATGATTCCGGGTTCGGTTGTGCTCATACCACAGTTTGCCATAATACGCATTGCCGGCTGGGTAGATACCTACAGGGCGTTGATTGTTCCGGCCACATTTACTGCCTTTGGGACCTTTTTGCTCCGGCAGTTCTTTATGACTCTTCCCAAAGACCTGGAGGATGCCGCCAAAATCGATGGCTGCGGTTTTTTTGGAACCTACTTAAAAATAATTCTACCGCTTTCCAAGCCTGCTCTGGCCACTCTGACTACCTTTACCTTTATCGGTAACTGGAATTCTTTTATGTGGCCCCTTCTGGTAACCAACCGCACCGAGCTGCGTACTTTACCCATAGGCCTGGAATATTTCCAGAGCCAGTATACTACCGACTGGAGCCTGCTTATGGCGGGTTCGGTCATGGCCCTTATTCCCGTAATTATAGTCTTTATCTTTAACCAGAGATTTTTCGTTGAAGGCGTAAAGCTTCAGGGTATCAAGGGATAAATAATTTTATCTTTTATTTGCTTGACAGGGGATAAGGCAGCACCTATAATTATGAATCTCAAAAGTCTTTTTTATTTTTTGTTACTTATTTGTGATAGTTTTCACAGAACAGGCCTCTGAAAGCCTGTCCAATTCGTAAAATTATGCATAAAATATTCTATCTTGAAAAGAGCAGGCTGTTTTCTTTCCTAGAGGATGCGAGGAAAGAAAACCGAATGTTTTATCCGGTTATAAAAGAAGGGGTGCCGGATAAAGAAAAGGATTATCTTTATGCTGATTTTTTGCCCGGCAGCGACTTCATATTTAATCCTTACCGCATGGTTGAACCGGTCAAGGCCTTCCTTACTTATTCTCTTGAAAAGGTGGCTAGTTACTTCGGTAAAGATAAGGAAGTAATTGATACAGGGAAGACGATTGTTCTGGGAGCCAAAAACTGCGATATAACCTCGCTCAAAATTCAGGACTTTGTTTTTCTGGAAGGGGTTGAGACAGATTCTTTATACCGAATAAAACGCGAGAATACTATTTTTATCTCGGGCGACTGCACAGCCTTTAAAGAAACCTGTTTTTGTGCGGCCTTAAATATAATGCCTTATCCTGAGTTGGGGTTTGATTTAAATATGTCTCCCTTAAACGGAGGATATATTTTGGAAATTGGTTCAGATAAAGGTTCAGAGCTTGTTAAGCAGTTTGGGGCGAATTTTAAAGAGGCGGATGACTCCCAAATTTCCTTAAGAAAGAAAAACAGGGATGACCTTGTTAAAAAAATTGAAAAACATCTTCTGCCTCAGAATATACCTGTTCCGGGATCACTGCAGAAACTGGCTAGAGAGGGATATAATTTAGATACCTGGAAACAGTTTATGCTCACCTGCGTTGAGTGCGGAGGATGCAACCTTGTCTGTAATACCTGTCATTGTTTTTTACTGGCAGATGCAAAAGAAAGCGGAATAAATTCGAAAACCAAATTCTGGGATTCCTGTCAGTACACGAATTTTAGCCGAGTTGCGGGGGGCGCTAATCCTTTAAAAACCAGGACCCAGAGGCTTAGAAACAGATTCTTAAAAAAATTTGACTTTTTTGTGGATAACCTAAAGATGCCTGCATGCTGCGGATGCGGAAGATGCATCGAGGTCTGCCCGGGAAAAATCGATATCCGTGAAGTGCTTAAAGACCTGGCTTCCAAACTTAGTGTTGTGAAATGAAGAATATTTATAGGCCTATAGAGGTAACTCTGGAAGATGTAATAACCGAGACCCCGGCGATAAAAACCTTTATTTTGCGCCCGAAAGAACCTTTTGAGTTTAAGGCAGGGCAATTTGTTGAGCTTTCCATTCCGGGAATAGGAGAAGCCCCTTTTACGCCATCATCGGAC
>JBFZAB010000190.1:0-6992 GCA_041309285.1 Candidatus Omnitrophota bacterium | reverse complement strand
GTGAACAACTGCCTTCTCATACATTTTCTTTGACTCGTAAAGAAGAGCAAGATTTGAATGTGCCTCGGCAAAATTGGGATCAATGGTTACGGCCTTGTTATATTCGCCTTCTGCCTTATCCGAAAAACCCTTTATTTCATAAATTATACCCATATCGTTACGCGCTACGGCGTAATAGGGATCGAGAGAAGCCGCTTTCTGATAAAAAACGAGTGCGGTTTCAATATCGCCGTTCTGTTGAGCGGTATAACCTTTATTGCGGTAATCTACTGCCTCTTTCGACAATTCTGCGAATCCCAAATCGGCAAACAATAGAACCAGGATAAAAAAGATTGGCTTTCTCATGGCATGCGCAATATTATGGGTTCGTCTTTTGATTTCGTTTCCTGGATAAATCTTTCCTTCTCCGCCGAAGCCAGGATTTCTTCCGCATTTTTATATATCGGATCAAGCGAAAGCAACTCGCTTATTTTGGAAATCGCCAGCGCAAAATCGCCTCGCCCTAAAGCGCTCTTTCCTTCTTTATAAAGATTGTCAATGTAAACCTTGTCTTCGCAATCTCTGACATAACCTGCTATCTCTACGCTATCGGGTGCTTGTCTTTGCGCCTCTTCAAATTCCTCAAGGGCCTTGCCGTAGGCCCCTTTTTGGTAATTAAGCTTCGCGGAGTTAAAGTAGTCTTCTATTTTGGGAGCGGCAGCTTCGGCTGAGCCAATTTTTTCTCTTATCGACTGCTCCATTAAAGTCTCTGCGCTATCGAGTTCTATCAAAGCGGCCTCTGAAATTTTCTCCCTCGCCTGCAGCGCGTTTTTCTTAACAGACGTCCCATATTCTTCCAATAATTGCTCGGCTCTATTACGCCAGAGGTCTTTTCCTTTACCGAGTCCGGCCCTTTCTTTTAAGTAGAAAGCAGCCTTTTCTCTGTTCCCCAGTTCGCGATACAAAAGTGCAAGGTTCATGTAGGCCGGGGCATATTGAGGGTCAAGCCTTATCGCCTCGAGATATTCCTTAAGCGCTAGTTCCTTAAAGCCGCGCTTATCATAGATTATACCGAGGTCGTTGTGAATTATGGCGTAATTCGGATTAAGATAAGAGGCTTTTTTGAAGAACTGATATGCTTTATCAAGGTTTCCCTGTATATAGGCCGCATAACCGATTTTTCTGTATTCCTGCGCTTGTTTCGAAAAAGTTAAATCGCCGGCAGCTGAATCGGCATGCGAACAGAAAACCATGGAGAGAGAAAAGACAACACAGATTATGTTATAACGTCCCATTATATTTGGGGCGCAAACCCCCGTTAGAAATCATACGCTATTGATGTGATACTAACAATCTAAAATTTCTAACAGAAGGATACTATCACAGAAATATAAACTGTGTCAAGAGAATTTGCAACAACCAGGAACTTAAGGAGTTTTAATAATTTATCTTACCTTAATCAAAGGTACTGGTCCGGTATTAACCGTCGCTACAAACGAATCCACAGAGGTAGCCCCATAATCATCTTTTACGGTTAAAACAACATTATAAGTTCCGGATTTGGTATAGGCATGCGAAACTCTCGCGCCTCTGGCGCTTGCACCGTCACCGAAATTCCAAATGTATTCAAGATTATCTCCGTCAGCGTCACTTGATAGAGAGGCATCAAAAATATTTTCCGCATCCACACAGCAGACCAGGTTTGGTCCGGCATCCGCTATCGGAGTCTTATTAAGCCTTACATCTGCAATATCCGAGCTCTGACTACAGGTAGAATTTGAACCGTCACTAACCAAAAGACGGACAGTGTAAGCTCCGCCTCTCTTATACACATGAGTAACCTTACTACCGGAGGCCGTAGAGCCGTCGCCAAAATCCCAACGGTATTCAAGCTTATCTCCGTCCGGATCGCGCGATCTTGTACCGTCAAAGGTAACTTTGTAATCCTGGTTCGCATCCAGAGATAATTTAACATCTACTCCAGCATCAGCAACCGGAGGGGAATTTACTCTCACGGTTTTTTCAAAGTTTCCCTTGCTGCATGGAGTACCTAAGTTATCGTCGACTTCCAGTCTAACTTTATAGCTTCCTCCTTTATTATAAATCTTTTTTATCCTGACACCTTCTGCCTTGGTTCCGTCTCCTAAATTCCAGCTGTAGCTTAATGCATCAGGCCTGTCGTCGGTAGTATCACCTGCATCAAATACTGCCTCTTGACCTACACAAACTATATCAGGAGAATTGAATATTACCCGGGGAGCAATATTGACCTTCACTGTTTCGCTGGTATACGCCGTATCACATCCCAGACCAGAATCATTTTTTACCCTTAAAGTTACTCTATATTCTCCCGCTTTTTCATATACGTGCGTAACTATTGGCTCCTCGCTGGTTGCACCATCTCCGAAATCCCAGAGAAAGGATAGCTTCTTATTGGCTGGGTCATAGGAAGAGCTGGCATCAAAGGTAAACTTGTTACAGGCTAACTCTTCTTTCTTTATAGGCTCCTGCTTTATAACTACCGTCTTCGGCTTACCCGGCCTAAAGTATATGGGAAGCATTTCTCCGGAACCGCTCTTGACCATGAAAACGGCATCAGCGTTCCGCTGCGTACCTTTGGTAATTATATACACCGCTCGTTTTGATTCAGTCGATGCCACAACCGGAATGGAAGTCTGGCTACGCTCTGCCGTTAATGAACCTTTCACTTTATATTCTCTGGATTCATCGGGAAGATATATCGAGCAGAATCCTCCATCTATGTCGAGATCATAATTTTCCGCAACTATCTCAGCAGTCCCTGCGGGAATCTGCGGGTAAAGAAACATTTTATCGCCTTCTTTGGACACAAGGCGCAAAGGAATAATATAACTGAACGCCTCCACTGTATCTGGAGAAAATTTTACATTGAAAAGGTTTGCATCGTCACCTTTAAGCGTCTTTGCCTCTATTCTAAATCTGTATGCTTGCCCTACTTTCTGACCATCGGTTTTGCTATAGGGGCCGAAGTCATAATATTTTAGGTCATAATCTGAACTTTGAAATTCCTTACGATCAAGCAATCTATCTCCGTAAACGGCAAATTCGGTCACGGTATCTTTTTCACCCACAACTAAATCTTTCTTACCACCGGTATCAGGATCATAGATAGATATCTTTATATCGTTGGTTTCGCTTTCAGGAACATCCACATAGAGGATAAAAGTACTTTCTTCTTTATCTGCTCCGTAAGTAGCCTTACCGTCGGGACCAAATATATAAAAATATTCGGCACCAGAATTATCTTTAGGAACAACGTAGGCCGACGCAAAAGAAGACAAAAATAACAAAGCACCTAAACATAAAAAATTAACGGCTAATATTTTTTTCATACCCCCGCCTCCTTTCTGTTGCTTTTTAAAGCATTAGACCTGTAATTACATTAGATATCTGATTTCTCCAAAATCATGTCTAGAAAAACTTTAGGCTCCGGCAATTCTCTACTAGCTGAATAAATCTCTTTCATTTCTCCGTTCTGCCCGGATTCAAGCACTATCCAGTAGGGCATATCAACCCTGCCCGAAATCGCATACACCTTATTCTCAGGATCAGCAAAAAGAGGAAACGGTATATTATATTTTTCCTTAAAAAGGCTTAATTCCCGTTCCGTGTTAGACATCCCCACGCCAATAATCTTAATTTTTTCAGAGTAAGGAGATTTCTGCACTAACTGATACACCTCATTGAGCCGTGAGATTTTTCCTTCGCAGTATGAACAATATGCCGTGACCAATTCAACGATGACAACCTCTGCCTTTATCTCTGAAACCGAAAAAATAGATTTATCCGTTCTAAGCCCGAGGTAATCCAATTCTTTCGTATCGACAGGTGAAACAAATTCTAAGCGGGAATAGGGCTTAAAAGAAGCGGCTTCTGTTTCCTCGTTCAGAGCATAACTGCATCGGGAACAGACCGAAATAAACAGAACGATTAAAACTATAGTAAATTTATAGTACCTTATAAACTTAATCATAGCCTAAATTTTGTTACAACAAAATTTGTCTCCCGTGAAATTTCGAAGAAATCTCTAGGGGAACGCATTTTTTGCATTAAATTTAATTCAGGAGGACAACCTTACCTAATTTACCTGAAGAAATGTTACATCACAAATTTCGAGATAAATCAAAAGGTTCCAAAAGTCTTTAAAACAGAGAATAAAACTACTACGTTATGTTGTGCTATACTATACTATTCATTAAAATTAGTCAAGTATTATTTTAAATAGTTGATGGATTTATCGGACTTTAATACGTGGGATAGGCTTGGTATTAACCGTAGCCACAAAAGAATCGACCGAGCTACCGCACTCCATGCCCGAACCGTCTTTTACCGTTAAGGTAACGTTATAAGTACCGGTCTGGGTATAGGCATGTTTAACCTTGATACCTTCGGCTTTTGTGCCATCCCCAAAATCCCAGGAGTAACTTAACTTATCTCCGTCGGGGTCACTTGATTTTGCGCCATTAAAGATATTTTCTGCGTCCACACAGCAAACCAGGTTCGGTCCGGCATCGGCAAGTGGCGCCGTATTTAGCCTGATGTTCACGGTATCTTCACTACCCTTGCATCCAGAATCCGAACCATCATCTACAATCAAACGGGCGGTATAGATACCTCCCCTTTTATATACATGGCCTACCTTAATACCCTCACCTTTTTTACCATCGCCAAAATCCCAAGCGTAACTAAGACTATCTCCATCCGGATCGTACGAGCGCGAACCGTCAAACTCAACCTTGTACTCTCCTGTTGCATTAAGACAAAGAATGATGTCTTTCCCTGCCTCGGCAACCGGAGGTCTGTTTACCTTAATAATCTTAGAGAAGGTGTCTTTGCTGCAGCGTGTACACTGATTATCGTTTACGACAAGAGACACATTATAAGTACCAAGCTTGTCATAAACCTTGGTTATTATTTCACCTTCGGCCTTTGTACCGTCTCCCAAGTTCCAAAAAAAGGTCAGACATTCGGGCTGGTCGTCTTTAGTGCCACTGGCATCAAGAGTAAAGCTTTTACCCAGACATACCGACTTGGGAGCGGTAAAAACCACTTTCGGAGGAGTATTGAACTCGGAGAATTGAGCCAGCAAGGCTTCGCTTGAAGGACTGAGTTCTTCATCCGTAAGATAAACATTATCAATATAAAGACGCCCGAGCTTAGAGGTAACAAAAGCGTCATCAAAGACTATAGAAAAATCCAGAGTTTCGGAAAAATCGCCTTCTCTTAAGGCCTCTTCAAGGGGAACAATCACCCGTCTCCACTGAGTATCTACTCCTTCAACTTCCCATTTGGCAATATCCCCTTCCTTAAGGGTTTTCTTGGAACGGGATCTTAAACAGGGACAACACTTGCCGCTTATGCACTCTTCTTCTTTGACCTTTTTGGTAATACCTCTTATCTCAACTCTAAAACGGGTAGTGAAACACTTATCATGGTCACCTCTAACATAAAAAACCAAGTTTCTGTACTTATGCAGGTTTATTTTCTCAAGGCGTATATATATACCGTTATAGGCAGGTCGCGGAGAATCTACATCATAATCTATAACCAGACTGCAGCCTTTTTTACCCAGGACAATATCGGGATTTGAGGTATAGCTGTCATTACAGAACTGGCTTCTATCCCAATCTGTCCTGCTCCACATCCCATATTCTCCGCTGAGAAGATTGGGTTTAATGCAACGGTCAAAATTCTCAACCTTAAGCACCTCGGCCCCCTCAAGAGAAGCAAGACAGGAGAAAAAAACAAAGAGACATCCTAAAATCAAAACTAATATATTATTTTTCATGGATAGTATTTTATTTTTGCGGCCAAATATCCGGTTTTATATAAACAGACCTAATTTAAACAAGACAGTATCTACGTGCTGGTCAAGCTCAAGATAATCCACGTAACCATAACCTAATCTAAACTCGGCCAGACCGGGTTTTTTATAGAGCAACTCACTCCTTAAACCGTAGTAATCAAACCCGTCAAAACCCAACCCTTTCCCATAATCCAGACCCAATATAGCCTTCCAGTCCCGCACAAATTCGTATTGAAATTCATTTTCTGTACGCCAGGCAGCAGTACTGATATGATTTGCGCTTGCCAGATAAGGATCTTTATCCCGGGCATAATTTATATAGGTCCAGTCGGTAACAAATCTTACCCTTCCGTTAAAATCCTTCTCTATCTTGACACCATTCTTCCTCAACCACCAGGTATTATAGCTGGAATAGAATCTTTCTTTCTTATAAAAAAAGTGTGGCTTAATCCTTAAGAACTTTTCGGGATAATTGAAATCAAGCTCGACAAAATAATTTCTTTCAAGGGATTCATCCCAACTTCCCCCGGTTTCTTCCCGTTTCGCAAGACTTCCGTCTATGTATTCAAACTCGAATTTGGCCCCAAACGTGCCCAATAAAGATAGATACGGCGTAGTTTCTAAGCCAAATAAATAAGAATTCATATCTGAGTCAGAACCCGGATCATGAGGCTTATATTTTTCTATATCCCCATAACGAAACTTCAACCGCAGAGAACCTAATTTTCTGATTCCCGGTATGGTATAATCAATTTGATAATAATCTCTATTATAATCGTCATAGAAGATATTGCTGGAAGACCAGAGACGTTTGGCATCGTATGTTCTCTTCGCTCTTTCTTCAAGATGGGAATAGGTAAATTTGGGCCAGGTTTCATTATAGTGCAGGATTATTTCTTCTTTGTGATACTGTTTGCGGTTAGTGGATATATAATTGCGCAATTGTTCATCAGTTCTTTGATTCCATTCCTGGGCTTCATTAAGCAAGCTTTCTATACCCACCATCTGCCTTTCCTGCATATACTCACCTCTTACTCCAACAATCGGGGTAAGTTTCAAGCCTTCCCTGTCCTTGTAATAAGGGATCCTAAAATCCTCGTGTTCCGGATGATAAGGATCAAGCCGGCTGGTTATAATATCACCTCGGTAAGTTAAAGGTTCTGCTTCT
>JBFZAB010000189.1:0-2739 GCA_041309285.1 Candidatus Omnitrophota bacterium | reverse complement strand
CCGGCAAGTGCTGAGACCTTATCCGGGCTTGCAGATATAGCGCATTACATTCCCGGTACTGTTCCACACGGCAGGGCCAAGAGGACGCTTCTCTGGCATACTTACCGCGATTATGTGTCTTTCGAAGTTGCCAATAATGAATTGAGAGAGTTGGGTATTGCAGATGCCTTAAATCGTAGAGGATATAATACCCCCCAGAAGCAGGCGGAGATCCGGGGTAGTCAGAATCCGGAAGATAAAGCCAAGATGCTTCTTGTGGAACAAGAAGCCGATGATTATGCGATGAGAAATCTGGATAAGTTTAACCAGGTTATAGAATGGGCAATGTCATTTGCGTTTATAGAGGGTGATGATAGTTTACTAAATGAAGCCCCCTGGATGGGTTCTTATTTGCGCGACGGTTTGTGCAATACAGAGCTTATTATGGTGGGAAGGAATTTGATGCGCGCCTTGCTTACAGGTAGCTTTGTTTCCGAGATTGCCGATTATGATCCCATGCAGAATGCTAATATACTTGCAGATAATGCGGCCATGGATGAGATAAATAAATCCCGCGAGACAGGTGTATTTGAAGAACAGGCAAGGAATCTGGCCATGGAGAGGTATGGTTCCCAAGATGAAGTTAATCTGGCTCGTGCCAGATTACTTTTAAGGGTAAGAGAAGCAATTGGGAGCGGGATTGTGGATTTAAACAATGAAGATATAAAGGCAGGATGGCAGAAAAGAGGAATAAATTTTGTCATTGAAAAATATAACGAAGCCCGGACAACAAAGTTTGAAGTAGATATGTGGGATAAGTTTGTAGCAGAAGTTGTTGATAATCCTGATATGGTAACCGTATCCTTTGTAACGGATAATCACGGTGAGGCAGTTTATGATTTGAAGTTTATAGAAGAGCTGATTGCCTACAGAGAGCAGTATGTTGGAAAAGGAAGGACAAAGATATATCTAATTCCCAAAGGAAGCCGCGGTATCAGCAATGATTTTTCCTATCAGGCTGCTTACCAGTTGGTTTATGGGAAAGAAGCTGGTAGTTATGAATACGAGTTTAACGGCGAAACAAAGACAATGCAGGCGGATGATAAATATTTATATAAGGATGAATATAGAGATTTCTTCAAAGCCTTGAGAGGATATGTAGAAGAAGGACTTTTTGAAATAGTCCAGAACGGTCCTTTCCTTCAGGGGCTCTCTCTTAAAGATATGACTCCTGAAGTAGCCGCGGCTATTGGTGCATCGGATACGGTAATTTTAAAAGGGCAGGCTAATTTTGAGATGTCCCAGGGATTGAATAAAGTGCATTATAACTGGTTTATTGTCAAGGGCTTTACCAACAGGGTTGCCACCGGCTACGACCATACTAAAAAACCTTTTATCTTTGCCCGTATTGAACCTGTTTTAGTGCCCTTTGGTAATTATGCGCCGCAAGGATTGCCCGATAGTTTGGCCTACTGGAAACTTCCCAATTATTATGCCAGGCTTTACCATAGAGGGATATTGCCCCCAGAAGCGCTCTACATAATGAAGCAGAGGGTTTACGGAAAAGGAAACATTGAATCAAATTTCCTCGTTCTCGATGAATATTTAAAGGCAGTTTACAAAGACATTAGAACGGGAGAATTTACTCCGGAATATGAGTTTATGTGGAATAAATTTGCAGGGGATATGAGCAGGTTGAATACTTGGATTATTGAGGAAGCAAATCTTTATGGAAGAAACCTGCTCGGAATAATGCAGGATTCTTTACTCAAAAATATAGTGGCCAATAACCAGGCCGCATTCGCTAATGTTTCTGCGGATACCCTGACGAAGCTAATGTATTATAATCATCTGCAGAGAGGTAAGACGGGTAACGATTTATCCATTGAAGTTCTTCTGGCTAAAACAGGAGAAATGGAGAGATATAGTTCTCTTAGAGAAATTTGGGAAATATATCGTTAAGATATAAGGAGATATGATTATGTTTAAAACAAGGGGAATAGTAAAATTCGGCGGATTGTCACTGCTTTGTCTATTCTTCTTAAATATTTCTACTTTTGATTTCCGGGGGCAGGATTTGGCCTTGCGCCGGACAAGGGATTTAACCGCACTGGCCTCTGCCTTAAATACCCTGAAAATAACCGAAGCCGACCTTAAGCCGGGGAGCGGATTCTGCAAGAAAATTGAGGGATTCTTAGGTATTTCTGATATTGTAGCGGCCCAACGCGTACCTCAAGAGGAAGGATACCAAGTTGCTGCTAACCTAAGGGCCCAGAGGGCATTACACCAGATGGCCATAAAATTAGCGCAATTTGGCAAGAACTACAATGCTATTACGCAGACAGAATTTAATAGCGTATTGGGCGTGCGGGTAATAATACCTGCCGCAGGTTTTGGAAGCAGATATTCTCCCCAAGGGACAGCCCAAAAGACCTTGGCTGTAGCCAGAGGGGATGAAAGTAACATCCGGCTTGCATATAACGGAACTTTTAAAACAGCAGGCGTAGCTCCCATCATTATGGCAGGGGAGATGTTTTTGGAGCAGATTTTTACAGAAGCGGCGCTTAATGATCCTAACTGGTTTACTAAAATAAAGGAGCAAGCAAGGCTCCAAGGCGGCGCCTGCGTTATAGATGACAATCTTATCGATCCGAATAAGAGATCGGCGTTATTACCTTCCGAGGCTATGATTATATATACCGCATCCGGTGGTCACGGAGATGCCTTTGTTTGCACTGTCAAATTACTTGAAAGTTTAGG
>JBFZAB010000188.1:0-3385 GCA_041309285.1 Candidatus Omnitrophota bacterium | reverse complement strand
GTTAAGATGTCTAAGTCGGCATTTACAGAGTTTTTCTTATTAAGGGCATCGTTCCTCTCAAGCTCTAATGATGCCAATTTATCCCTTAATTCTTTTATGCGCTTTTCTCTGCCTATTATATTCAGGTCATCATTCGAAGAAGAAGAAGCTGTTTTCGTAATATTAGCCTCTACTATTTCACCCTTGGAGGTAATAAATTTAAGCTGGCTATTCTGTTTAGCCAAAGCAATGGCGCTATCTAAGTCATCAACCAAAACAAACCTGCCCAATAGAGACATTATGATATTTGTGTATTGGTCTGAAGCATGCACAAAATCTGTAAGATAATTTGCTTCCTGAGTAAAAGACACTCCGGGATTTCCGGAATTCGATAAATTCTCCGCGACAATAAACACCACCTCCCCTAACCCCATGCTATTTATATACCCTATGCATGTTCCAAGGGCCTGATAATCCCTGACAATCAGTGCCTGGACATAATCACCCAAGGCTGTTTCAACTATACGTTCATAACCTCTATCAACCTCGATTATATTGGCCAGGATGTCAATCAGACCTTCTGTTTTAAGCTGCCCGGAGTTCTTGGCCATAAGTAAAGATTTTACTCCCGGGGAATAGCCTTCATAGCGCGATTTTAACTCTTCTAAAAAGCTTATGCGTGAACTTAAAGTCTGTAATTCTACGTCTGTCTGATGAAATCTTTCGGTCAAGTTTGAAGATTCATTATTCAACTGCGCTAGATTTCCGCGTAACGTATCTGTTTTTTCTATTAATTTTTCTAAGTCTATTCTTTTCTTCTCCAAATAATCTTTTCTCTGTGTAAAGGTGTCTAAAAATTTTGCCTTCTCATTCGCCGTTTTCTCTTTCTCTGATTCAAGGCGCCTCAGGCGTGCCAGAAGACTTGCATTTTCGGTTTTTATCTTAACTAAATCATTCTTTGTCCTGGATATATCCTGAACTGCGCTTATAAGCTTAACTTTTGAACCGGACACAAGAGATTCTTTCTCTTTAAGCTGCGCTTCAATTGAATTGATAAAATTCCTTTTATCTCTAAGAACAATCTTTCTTGATTCCTCGGATTTTATAAAATCTTCTGCCTGGATTCTTATGTTATTCAGTTCATTTGAGTCTGTGCTTATTTTATCCGCAAGAGTTTTTATTTCTCCCTCAAGAGAACCCTTCCTTTCCTCCAGCTCTTTTATGCGCTCTTTATTCAGGCTAATCCTATTCTGGTTTTTTTCCAAATCAGAATTAAGACTAATCTCGCTGCTATGAAGATTAGAAATTTCCTGCTCAATATTATTTAAAGAATCTCTGCCTTCCCTTATCCTTGATTCAAGCTCTATCTGCTCGAGAACCAATTTATCTTCCTGCGATTTGAACAAATTTCTTTCTATTTCCAGCTCTTTGAGTTGATTCTTAAGCTCGAGGTACGAATGCTTGTTTATTTTTATTTCTTTATCTCTGGCTACATTGGCTATTTCTTTGTACCGCTCGGCCTTATTTGCCTGCCTTTCGATTGAAGAAATCTGGCGTTTAACCTCCACCAATATATCATTTACCCTGAGAAGGTTATTTTCGGTATCATCGAGCCTTCTCAATGTTTCCCTTTTCTGAGATTTGAATTTAGTTATACCCGCTGCTTCTTCAAATATAAAACGCCTGTCTTCGGCCCGCGAACTTAAAATAAGGTCCATCTTGCCCTGTTCAAGGAGAGAATAGGCACTTATTCCTATGCCTGTACCCATAAAAAGTTCCTGGATATCTCTCAGGCGCACGGGGGTCTTATTGAGAAGGTATTCTGATTCTCCCGAACGGAAAAGACGTCTGGAAATAGTAATTTCCTCATACTCGATAGGAAGAACCTTCGCCTCATTGGAAAGGGTGAGTGATACCTCGGCAAAATTAACGGCCTCTTTCAGGCTTGTGCCGTTAAAGATAATATCTTCCATCTTTAAGCCGCGCAACTCCCGGGGAGACTGTTCTCCTAAAACCCATTTTATGGCATCAGAAACATTGGATTTTCCGCAGCCATTTGGACCGACGATCGCGGTAATGCCCGGCTCAAATTCCAATTTAGTCTTTTCTGCAAAAGACTTAAAGCCATACAACTCTAGTGATTTAAAGTGCATTATATTAGCGGGTTATTTTTCTGCGATTTTCGCCCTAGCCTCGTTTATTTTTATTCAATATGTCTTTCAATTCAGACATGAACTGGTTTACGTCTTTAAATTCGCGGTACACGGAAGCAAACCTAACATAAGCTACCTGATCTAAGGAGTGCAGATATTTCATTACTATTTCTCCTATTTCACAGGAACTCACCTCGGTCTCGAAGCTCTGCTGCATTGTCCTTTCTACGCGATCAACCAACTCTTCTAACTTTTCTATACTTATCGGCCTTTTCTCGGCAGCTTTCATTATCCCGGATAAAAGTTTTTTCCTGTCAAACGGCTGCCTGCGTCCGTCTTTCTTTATAACCATCAGAGGAATCTCTTCTATTTTTTCATAAGTGGTGAAGCGACGTCCGCAATGCAGGCATTGCCGCCTACGGCGCACGGCCAACCCTTCCTGTGACGAACGGGAATCAACTACCTTTGTATCGTCTTTGCCGCAGTAGATGCACTGCATAAATTTATTTCCGCCTACTTTTAAAAACAAGCAGGGAGTAAATCAATTTTCTGATCTCTTTCCTCCTGCCTTTTTTACTTTGATGCGCGCTTCCTTAAGCATATCTGAAGCCATCTGATCCGGATAGCCGTCCAATATCACTATTTCTTTTATGCCGGCATTAATAATCATCTTTGCGCAGATTATGCAAGGTTGATTTGTACAATAAAGAACCGCCTCCTTAAGGCTAATTCCGTACAGGGCAGCCTGTAATAATGCATTTTGTTCGGCGTGCAGGCCGCGGCATAGCTCATGACGCTCCCCGGAAGGTATTTTAAGCCGCTCCCTAAGGCACCCGACATCTTCGCAGTGAGCAATATCTTTGGGGGTACCGTTATAGCCCGTGGTAAGAATATGCCTTTCTTTTACGATAACCGCTCCGACCTGACGCCTCAGGCAGGTTGAACGCATAGCAACCAACTTAGCTATTCCTATAAAATATGCGTCCCATGAAGGACGTCTTATTTTTTTCTTCATCTATTTATATAGAGGATATTTTTTGACCAATTTTTGCACTTCCCGCTTAACATTGCCAATAGTCTTCTCATCATTAGGCAAACTGACAACTGTATCAATAAGAGAAGCTATTAATTTCATCTGCTCTTCTTTCATTCCCCTTGTCGTAACTGCTGCTGTTCCCAGACGTATTCCGCTAGTAACCGCCGGACTCAATTTATCAAAAGGAATCAGGTTTTTGTTAACCGTAATGCCTGCT
>JBFZAB010000187.1:0-7597 GCA_041309285.1 Candidatus Omnitrophota bacterium | reverse complement strand
GTAAATATTACTGCAACGCAGACAATTGCTCAAGGTATAGTTCCGTCTGATGAAACACTAGAAGCAATTCCGGGATTTGGCGTTGTTTCCGATTCTCAATTATATGAAATACTGGTTAATGGTACCCAGGATGTATGGCCGTCCGTAATTTATGTTAAAAATGAATATGGGCAATTCTTTAATCCCAATACCGGTGTTTTAGTAGGAGAAATTGGGCAAATTGAGAAAAGCCAGGATAATCTTTTTAGAATAGTTACACCAACCAGAACCAGTGAATGGACTACACTGCATGGTATTAGAGACATGAACCAAATCGGCTTCTTGACAGCATTAAGCAAAAATGGAAAGAATGAATATGTGATGATTACAGGTGAATATTGGAAGGCTATTTTTTCTTTGCGTACACTTTTTGGTAGCTATCCATCGCGTTTAGCTGTTAGATATGTAGATAAAAGCAATAAAGAGAAAGTAAAATATTTAGATTTGTTTACTACACAATCAGGCTGGAACCATATCTTTTACCAGCCAATATCCCAGCCAAACGGATAATATTTGCTAATAGAAAGAAGTCGGTAGTTAAATTAGGTTACATAAGGTTAAAATAAATTCAGGGCGGAAGAAAAACTTCCGCCCTTTTTTGTAACCGCAGATATCACAAATGAAAAATAGATTTCGCAGATAAAACAAATGCTTGAGAAGAAGATAGTGATGAGGTATAATTCAAATAAGCTCAAATCCTTTTGAAATCGACTGTTTATAAGATGGATATCCGCAAAGTTAAGCTATATCAGAGAATCAAAAGAACTCCCACGGTGGAAAGTTTTCGTTTTATTCCTCAGGAAAGAATAGATTTTCTCCCCGGGCAATTCCTTAAAGTCATATTTGATGAGGAAAATATTGCCAATCCGGAATTGAACAAGTACCTTTCTTTTTCCTCTTCTCCTGCCAAGAATTATATCGAGGTAACCAAGCGTTTAAGTGATAGCCAATTTTCGCAAAAACTAAAAGGCCTACAATTGGATGATTCGGTTTTAATTCAGAGCCCTATGGGTAAAAGTGTATTCCGGGAGGAGTATCATGATATAGGATTTTTAATCGGCGGCATAGGGATAACCCCGGTTATTTCCATAATTGAATATATAATGGATAAAAAATTAAACACCAGGGTAACGTTAATTTATTCTAACAGAAGCGAAGAAGAAATTGCCTTTAGAGAAAAATTTGACCTCTGGTTATCCAAAAATGGCAATTTAAAAGTAATCCATGTCTTAAGCGAAGCCAAATCAGATGATCCAAATATATTATCCGGCCGTATTGATAAAAATTTGATCTCAATACATTTTCCCGATATTAGCGAGAGGGTAGTATTTATTTTCGGTCCGCCCAAAATGGTAGAAGCGATGAATAATTTATGTCTGGAATCATCCTGCAATAAGTCAAATATAATAACCGAGAACTTTGTGGGTTATTAACTATTCTCAAAATAATGTGGTTAAAATTTTTGTATTTTCTTTCCCTGGTTTGTTTAATTGTTTCTCTGCTTTCATTTGCTTCGTTCAGGAAAAAAGCCGCCCTGGTTTTTAAGATAAAGTATTTTCTAAAAGGCGCAGTGTTCACTTTGCTTTTTGCAGGCTCTATATCCGCGGCAATATTTTTGGGGAGGTATGAGGTATTTGACCGCGAGAAATTGGTTGCTGAGGTTACTTTTAAAAGTATCGATAACGATAATATAGAATTAGTCTTTAAACCTGTTGGAAGAAAAGCCGGAAAACAGGAATTTATTTTACGCGGCGAACAGTGGATGGTCGGAGGAGAAATATTACGCTGGAAAAAGCCGCTTTACTTTTTGGGATTAAACAGCCTGCATAAACTCACCCGCATAAGCGGACGTTATTTAGACGCCAGCAAAGAGCAATTTGCTTCGCATCAGGAAATAAGAGGAGGAACAGATAATTTCTGGCTGTTTCTTTACAGAAATCAGAGGATGTTCCCCTTTATTGAGGCGGTTTATGGTAACGCCGTTTACACCTTTCCCAAGGAAAGCACATTGTTTAAATTGTATATTAATAGGAGCGGATATTTAATCAAAGAAGAACCGTTGCATTAGTCTGTAGCCCAGGTTAAATTAGCCATGAGGATATCGGTTAAGGTTAAACCAAATTCCCGGCAGGAAAGAATAGAAAAGATTGGGGAAAAGGAATTAATTTTGTGTGTAAATGCGCCGGCAAAGGAAGATAAGGCGAATAGACGCGTAAGAGAATTATTAAGCGAATATTTCGATGTAGCCAAAACAAGAGTTGTAATCTTAAAGGGACACAACTCAAGAAACAAAATCATAGAGATATTAGCATAAAGATTTGATTGCAGAGATTTAAAAGATAAGATTACAGCGATTACTACAGGGATTATTAGCCGATATATTTTTACTGGAGATATGGATAACTTTGCGATTTCAACTGCCTGGAAATCCGATTTGTGTTCAGATATAAAAAGGATGCTTTCGGAAATAAAAGATGCGGGCTTTAGCGCTATCGAGGTAAGCTACAATCTTGTTCCGGAAAGACTGCTTGAGCTCAAGAAGTTAATCGGGGAATTCAACATCAGGGTTTTAAGCGTACATAATTTTTGCCCGATGCCCGGGGAAAGAATAAAAGGAAGAATTGCCCCCTGTGATTATTACCGCCTTTCCTCTTTGGATGAGGCAGAGCGCTTAAAAGCCATCGAGTATACGAAAAGAAGTATTGATACCGCAAAGAGCCTTCGAGCAGAAGTGTTGGTAGTGCATGCGGGAACCGTAGAACTCGATCGCGCATTCACGGGGAAACTGCTTGAATTATGCAGAGAAGGTAAGGCTGACTCCGAAGAATATAGAATTATTAAAGAAGAATTCCTAAAAACCCGTGAAGCCAGTAAAGCTCCCTATCTGGAGAATACGGTTAAGAGTTTGGGGGAGATAGTTTCTTATGCTAAAGATTTTGGTATTAAAGTAGGTCTTGAGGTGCGATACTATCCCAATGAGATTCCGAATATAGAGGAAGCCGAGTACCTGTTAAAATTATTTTCTTCGCAAGGGCTAGTTTATTGGCACGACGTCGGACACGCCGAGGTCAATGAAAAATTAGGTATAACTAAACATGCCGAATACCTGCGCAGGTTTAAAGGAAATACCGGAGGTATACATATTCATGACTTGGTGGGAATAAAAGACCATCTTGCCCCTTTCTGCGGGGAATTTGATTTTTCTAAAATTCTGCCCTATCTAAAAGACGAACGCTTGATAAAAGTCATAGAGGCTCATCCTCCGGCG
Organism: Candidatus Omnitrophota bacterium; assembly: GCA_041309285.1. Taxonomy (GTDB): domain Bacteria; phylum Omnitrophota; class Gorgyraeia; order DTHP01; family DTHP01; genus JBFZAB01. The sequence goes on along the minus strand of JBFZAB010000187.1, from coordinate 4,290 downwards.
AGCTCTGACGAAATAAGAGCGGCCATGTGTAAATTTACGGCGGACGAAGAAAATGGCAGTTGATATAAATAAATCAAATTAATTCTCTAAACCTTTCAACGCATAAGGAGCTAAAATATGGACAGAGAAAAGATATTTCTTTCGGAGAATGATATCCCCAGGTCTTGGTACAACGTATTGGCGGATTTACCTGAAGCTCTGCCTCCTCCCTTAAACCCCGCAACTGGTAAACCGCTTGAGGCAAAGGATCTTGCCCCGATATTTCCCATGGAGCTGATAAAACAAGAAATGAGCCCCGAGCGCTGGATAGATATTCCCGATGAAGTCTTTGAGGCGTATAAAATTTGGAGGCCAACGCCTTTACATAGAGCGGTAAGGCTGGAGAAGGTATTAAAAACAAAATCCAGGATATATTTTAAAAACGAGAGCGTTAGCCCCGCAGGAAGCCATAAAACCAATACCGCAATTGCCCAGGCTTATTATAACAAGAAAGAGGGGGTTAAGAGGCTTTGTACCGAAACGGGTGCCGGACAATGGGGTTCAGCCCTGTCGTTTGCCTGCCATATTTTTGGGCTTAAGTGTACGGTATACATGGTTAAAGTTAGCTACCATCAGAAGCCCTATCGCAAATCTTTGATGCATATCTGGGGTGCAGACGTATATCCTTCTCCTACGGAATTGACCAAATCCGGAAGAGAAATGCTGAAAAATAATCCCGATTCTCCCGGGAGCCTGGGTATGGCTATTTCAGAGGCGGTGGAAGACGCGGCAACTCATGATGACGCAAAATATTCTTTGGGGAGCGTATTAAACCATGTCCTTACACATCAGACCGTTATTGGTCTTGAGACTAAAAAACAGCTTGAGATAGCGGGGGAAGAGCCGGATGTTCTAATAGGCTGCGTCGGAGGGGGAAGTAATTTTGCCGGATTTGCCCTTCCTTTTATTCCGGATAAATTGAAAGGAAAAGATATAAGAATGATTGCGGTTGAACCTACGGCATGCCCAACTTTGACTAAAGGTCTGTACACTTACGATTTTGGAGATATGGCAGAGCTTACGCCGTTAGTTAAAATGTATACCCTGGGACACGGCTTTGTTCCTCCGGGAATACATGCCGGAGGTTTACGTTATCATGGTATGGCGCCGATAATTTCGCTTTTGGCAAAAAAAGGATTAATAGAGGCGAGGGCGTACCATCAAAATGCGGTTTTTGAAGCAGGGGTTCTATTTAGCCGTACAGAAGGGTATTTACCTGCTCCCGAGACATGTCATGCGATTAAATGCGTAATTGATGAAGCGAAGAAAAACGAAGATAAATGCATTATATTTAATTTTAGCGGGCACGGACACTTTGATTTATCGTCTTACGACGCATATCTGGGAACAAAATTAGAAGATTTTGAATATCCTGCGGAGAAAATAAAAGAAGCGCTAAAACATCTTCCCAAGATAGGATAAAAAATAAAAAGATGAAAAGGCTTAAATTCCGGCCCCGCGCAGTTATCTTTGATATGGATGGAGTGATAGTGGACTCCATGCCCTATCATTTTCTTGCCTGGTACGAGGCATTAAGGCCGTACGGTATAAGGGTGAGTTGTTTTGATATATATTCTAAAGAGGGAGAAAGGTGGGAAAAGACCCTGAAGAATTTTTTAAAGAGGAAGAACCTTGACCCATCGGATAAAATAATTAAAAGGATATTCAGCGCGCGTAAGAGGATATTCAAGAATAAATTCAAAAGACTGACCTTTAGAGGGGCAAAAGAGTTTTTAACCTGCCTAAATAAGAACGGTTATATGCTGGGACTGGTTACCGGAACACCGCAGAAAGAAATCAAAGAGATTTTGCCTAAGAGGATTGAAAAGATTTTCGATTGTATTGTTGCCGGTGATCACGTAAAGAAAGGTAAGCCTCACCCCGAACCATATTTAGAGGCGGCGCGGATTCTGGGTGTTGGGCCGGGAGAATGTGTTGTAGTTGAGAATGCCCCTTTCGGAATTGAAGCAGCAAAGAGGGCAGGTATGTATTGTATTGCCTTAACCACAAGTCTGCCCCGGGAATATCTTAAAAAGGCGGACATAGTTGTTGAAAACCTTGAAGAGATTTCATCCTTGGTGGATAGGTCATGCCGTTCGGTATCGACAACTTGAGGTTTCGGAACAGGTTGACAAAGCAGGTTTGTTATGATAAGTTAATTGGTCGTAGAAGTTATAATAAACCGGCTCTGGAGCCAGATTGAACGCGTATATGAGCGAATATAAAAAAGAGGAATTAAGCCAGGATTTATACAACCTAGAAAAAGCCTTGAGGCGCACACTGCTGGCGTCTAAGGAATTTAAAAATATAAAGAGGAAAATAAAAGATTCAGGACTGGAAATAAGTGTGCTTCTTGCGGTAATGGCCGGAGACGGTAAAGAGAGGTGCCTTCAGTTAAAAAATAAAAAGGGAGAATTTAAACTGTCTGTGCCGGATAAGGAATTTTTGAAGGCAAAAGGAATAAAGTGGTAAATGAAACCACAACTTACGGAGCGTAAGTAAACGTAAGTCATATTTATTTCTCCCTTGTGTAAACATCTTGAAAATTTCTTCGAAATTTTTTAGGATGCACTGCGGGATTTAATCTTTCGAATGGTGAGCGTAGTCGAACCATTAATTCGTCCCGACGATACGTTGGGACTCATTAAGGAGGATAAAAAAATGAAAGCGAAAGTAGATTCTGGGTTGTGTATCGGTTGCGAGCTCTGTGTTCAGACCTGCCCCGATATTTTTGTTATGAAATCAGATAAGGCAACGGTAAAGATTGATCCCGTTCCTTCTCAGGTGGAGAAATCTTGCCAGCAGGCAAAAGATGAATGCCCTGTTGAGGCTATAATTATAGAGTAATAAGGAGTATTTATAATGGGAGCGCCCAAAAAATTAAAGAACCGGCGTTGGCGCAAAAGACGTTCGGGGAAAAAACATCGCTGTAAGACCTAAATTGCCCGTTATTGAGTATCGTTTTGTACTTTCGGGCGTATAATTTCCTTAAGCAGCTGGGTCTTATATACAAAAATTCAGGGCCGGATATAAATAACATAAGGCCGGTTTTGGGGTTTTTAAAAAGCCTATTTTGCCATGGGGATGCCCGGAGAAAAAACATATTTGAGGTATGAGACTGTTCTGGAAATTGCTTCCTGGTGGGCGATACTGGCTATTTCCTGGATAATCAAATGGTTTTACTCGGATACGGCCGGTCTTCCATTCCCGTATTTGATCATATTAATCCTCGTGATGACAACCCTCCTCTTGTTCCGTTTCTTGCCGGAAACTTTCCCTCGCCGCAAAAAGATTTTTATCTGGTGTCTTATGTCTATAGTATCCGCTCTTGTGTTTGAACATTTTACCGGAGGCGCTAAAAGTGTTTTCTGGTTTCTTTATTTATTACCCATTATCGTTGCCACCGCCACATTTAAACTCCAGGTTGTATTGTTTCTTCTTTTTTTAGCTACTGTTTTTATACTGGGTGATGCGGTATGGATAGCAAAAGGATTTAACAATCCGGTTTTGGCAAACTGCTTGACAAAAATATTTGCCCTGACTTTTATTTCCGCGTTTACTTATTTTCTCAATAAGGAAGCCCTTAAAATAAGATCCGAGCTTATGCATGCCTATGATACGTTGAGGCAGAAACAGGATGAAATACAAAAGATAAATATAGAATTAGTTTCAAGTAAAGATGTTTTATTAAAGACTACCAAGGAATTGGAAAGGGCCAATGCAAATCTTAGGCGTTTTGCCAAAATGAAGAGCGATTTTGTTTCGGTGGTGTCACACGAACTGCGCACCCCCTTGACTGCCATAAGGGAAAGCATTTCTCTCGTACTGGATGAGCCTTCGGAAGGGTTAAATGCAAACCAGATTAAGTTTATAAGAATTGCCGAGAAAAATGTTGAGCGCCTTTCCCGCCTGATTAACGATGTACTGGATTTTTCCAAACTGGAATCGGGAGTTTTAATTATGCATCGGCGCAAAGAAAATTTAAACAGCGCAATCGAGAATATCTACGATGTGATGTATCCCACGTTACAGGAGAAAGATATACAGGTGAAACTGGAACTCAGTCCTGATTTGCCCGAAGTCTGGGTAGATGCAGATAAGATAAGCCAGGTGGTAACCAACATTTTAGGTAATGCCGTAAAATTTTCCCCTCACGGCGGAAAGATTTGGATGAGGAGCAGGTCTATAATAACTGAAGGCAAAGAGTACTCCGAGGTATCTGTACGTGATACAGGGCCCGGGATTTCCAGT
>JBFZAB010000186.1:0-7744 GCA_041309285.1 Candidatus Omnitrophota bacterium | reverse complement strand
AAATAAGTATAGATCGGAATTTGCGATCTATAATTTATCTAAGCGCGATGAATATTTCTCAAATCAACTCCGCGATTTGATAGCTAGTAACCCTGATTCTATAATTTTTACCCTACGTGGCTTGGGACATTTTGGGCTATCCGATAGAATTAAAGGCGACGAATGTATCACTCAGGTTTTCATAGTAGGAGAAAATAATATTGAAGATAATCTAGTTATTAAAGATTATTTGAGCGTCTTGAAATTGAATAATGTTAATATATCTGCATATGATGAATTACTCATGTTAAGTCGCTGCATTCCTCAGGAAATGTTAATGACCTACTTATATAAAGATAATAAATATATTACACAAGCGAAAATAATAACGCGAAGAGCATTAGAGAATACAGGAGTAAAAGATATTGAAAGGTTATCATCAGATATAAGACAAGCATTTAAGGAGAGTCGTATAATATCTGCATCGGGTCTTTATAATTTTGTCTTCAACTGGTTTAAAGAAAACGGTTTTATCAGCGAAGAAGAAATCAAGACCATCCCTAATTAAATATCAATTAAGCGGTTACTTTTCTACTAGAATAACTTTCCCCACCTTGACGCAAGCCCAATTTCGTGCTATATCTTAGATAGATTTTAAGCCTTTACTTTGATAAGCAAATTTAGATTAATTATGAATAATTCTCTGAAAACAGGTATTTTTTTATCTCTTTATCCCGGATTTTCCGAAGTATGTAAAATCCGCCTCCTTGCGGGGATTTTCTTAAAAAGTCCCCGATTTTGGTCAGCCGAAGAAACCCTGAAGGGGTTTATGAGTGCCTGCTGAGGTACCCAAAGTTTGCTCGCACTTTTTGTATATGAATTTCCGCCATAAATTGAGAGTCTATTGCAAAATTTGGGTTTATTGAGTACTTTTCTTCCGGATAATATTTCCTTTGCACAAAATACCGAGGAAGAGTTACTTTATTTTCCTCCTATAGCTATTTATAGCGTTAGTGAAACCCAAGATCCGTCTCTTACCATTTGGGATAATAGATTGATATTGGTTGCTTTGTTACCAGCTTACGAAGAGACACAGGAAAATAACGATAAAGTTTACACTTTCAGCGACGCTCATTATGTAAACTTTAGTTAACTTTACAAAACCATTCATACTGAAAACGTAGAGTGAAGATTAGTTTTTCCGCCTTGGCGCCTGCTCACAACCTGCGTTCCAAGGCACTTGAAGTAAGATAATCCAAAGGCGGGTTGTGATTATAATCCTTTTAATTTTTCCAGAGTTAAATCCTTGATCTTGGGGAGCATGTTTCTATGGCTGGTGGGCAGGAATTTTCTTAAGTCGAATTCTATCTCTGCTTGATTAACTTTTTCAATTGATCTAACTAACCGCCTAAGATCGGCCGACTCGTTGTATATTTTCATCTTATCATTTACTAAATCCCAATCAACGGGAATTTTTTTGGAAAGTAGGAACCAGAGGTCAAAAATATCCCTGCCTTTTGTACGCTTAAATATGGCGCGCACTTTCTCAGCCATAATTTCTTCCGCTTTTAGATGGGTAACTTGGGGATAGGGACCGACAGGGAAATTTGTTTCAATGAGAGAGTTCTCAGGGTGATAAGGCTTTTCTCTCATTGAAAAATCCAGCCGGATGGTTAAGGAAAATTTAAATTCTGGGAGTACCTGATAAATTTTTCCTGACAAAGAATCTTTAAATGGCCTGCCTTCTTTAAATGTCAGATTTGGCAGTTCTCTGGTTAGAGACTGAAGAGTTTTGGCAACTAAATCCCTTAAACTTTGTTTTCTTAGAAGACTACTAAAATCCAAATCCTCGGAGAACCTGAATGAACCAAACAGGAATCTTAGTGCAGTTCCACCTTTAAAACAGGTGCTTTCTACTCCTTTCTGAAAGTAAAAATATTTCAGGAATAAGAGCTGTAAGTATTCTCTATAGATGGTAAAGAGATCAATTTTAAGTTCCCTGGATAGATTATGGGCTGTTTCTTTATCTAACATAGCTTTAATTTCTTGAGCAGATTCTGAAAAGGAAGAAAATTGACATTTTTGCTCAAGGCTTTGAATTTTTTTATATCAATTGCTTTTAAATCCAAATCATCTGTATGAATTTTTCTAAGTTTCTTTGCCATAAAGTAAAGCTCATCTACCAAGGCTTTTTCGGGAGTGGCAATCAAAAACCTGTCTTTTTTAATAAAACCCAGAAAATATTTATTGTCTAAATGGGCAAATTCAAATTCTTTTCCTTGATAGATAACTTTTCTTGACTTTAGCGGAGTAACGGAAGTTATACTGTAGGGGAATTGGGGCAAAATTCCGTAGAACGACAAAGCGCTTTCTAAAGAGATATAAGAGGGATTGGCTAAAAAATTAGCTAATTCAAAGTCGTCCGTTTCTTTAAAAGCAAATCGATATTTTCCTTTCACAACTCTTTTTATTATTTCACTCTTTTCCAGCCTTTGCAGTAGTTTATAAAGAGTATTCTCATTCTCGATGCCAAAAATCTTCTTAGCATCACCAACCATAAAGAGATTAATTCTCTTCTGGTGTAAGATTTTGATAGCCCTCTCTTTAGAGATAGTGTCCATTTCTGGTATTAAATTATACCAAATAAGTAATCTATGTCAAGAAAAAAACGAAGAATACTTTTCGGCCCCCCCGTTTCTCAATAACTCTCTTGATTGTTTGCCTTTAAGCGGATAAAAGTCTGATTTTAATCCCACCTCTGTTTCTAAAACCTCCGCATAATTTTCCCTAAAGCAAGAACAATGAAATTCTTCCTTGACATGACGGAATTTCATGGTGGCATAAATCATAATTACTTATGCTAACCTCATAAGATTCAGAATAAATATATTGGTTTGTTCTTTGAATATAATAGAATATACGTATGTTTAATATATTAGATATGTAAAATAGCTAAAACAAAATAGAATAATTATCTTGACACTACTAAGAGATAAATCATGTTGATTATTGCTAAACTTAATGGTATAGTTTATCGCGAGGGTATGATAAGATGAATAAAAAGACAAAGACGTGGTTAGAATTAGCCGAAAATGATTTGGAACTTGCAGGAGAGCTCCTGAATAGGAAAAGGAAAATATACTATGCCGCGCATTTTTGTCATCAGGCAATTGAAAAGCTCATTAAGGCTATAATATCGCATAGAACAGGCGAAATTCCCGTTCCTACCCATAACTTCAAAATTCTATTGGATCAGGCTAATCTTAAAGATCTCCTTGAGGATAAGAAGAGATTTATATTTAGCCTGACACCCCATTATATTGGGACAAAATACCCTGAAGATATAGCCAATCTCTATAAACAATATACAGTGGCATTTGTTCGTAGATTACATAAAGAGACTCAAGAGGTATTTAAATGGTTAAAAATATATCTGAAGTAAAAAAGATAATTAAGGCTTACAAATGCGAACTAAAGGCGCACAATATATCTGTAACTAAAACTATCCTTTATGGTTCGTATGCAAAGGGAACCCCAAAACCTTACAGTGATATAGATTTTGTTGTTATTTCTCCTGATCTTGCGCAATTTCCGCCTTTGGAAAGGCAGGAGTTACTTGCGCAATTGTCAATTAATATTGATGCTCCTTTAGAGGTGTTAGGTTATACTCCTCAGGAGTTTGAAAAATCTAAAGATACTATTTTTGGACAGATAATTCGCGAAACTGGCGTAGTGTTTAGTTAAAATCCTTATCCATAAAATTCTATCAAATTAACCAAATTTCCTTCTAAGGCTTCCCTCCCTTGACGCAAACCCTGTTCCGTGCTATATCTTAGATAGAGTTTGAACTTTCCAGTAATAAACACAATCTTTGGAATTATGAAAAGTTTCGTAAAAGCCGGGATTTTTTTTATCTTTTTATTCAGCGCTTTTTATCTGGATAATATTTCCTTTGCACAAAACGCTGAGGAAGAGTTACTTTATTTTCCTCCTATAGCTATTTATAGCATTAACGAAACCCAAGCCCCGTCCCTAACCGCATGGGATAATAGATTAATACCGGTTGCTACCTTGCTGGCCTACCAGGAGAGCGAAGTGAGCAATGCCGGTTATAAAGGACCGGAAGAACCTTATCTCGCATCTTTCGATCTGGATACAGGTTTTGCCCAGGGGCTCTCGGGAATTTTACCTGCTTTTCCTAATCTCTATTCTTTTGCTTCCATAGTAGACACAGTTGCCTTCCAAAAATTATTAAGCGAACCTTATGAACCAACTCCTCCCGTGTCTTTAGAGATAATTAATAAAGAAGAAAAGGTATTTAAATTGACCTTGGGGGATAAAGACATAAGTTCCATAAGTTTTGTGGTTAAGCCGGACGGAATTTATGACCTTGGGGGAATTTTTAAAGGAGCAACGGCAGAATTCGAGTGGAAGAAGGAACGTTTCAGTATTTCTGCTTATGGAGAACAGGATATATTAAAAATTTCCCTAAAGCCGTTTGCCTCAAATTTAACTCCTCAGCTAATTTATACAAAAGATTTTTCATTGGGTGTTTTTGAGGGCAAGGCCAAGTTTAGCCTGATTAATAACAAACCATGCGTGGAAATTGAATTGGGGGATAAGAAAGAAGGCGAAAGTAGTATAAGTATTGATCCGGATGAGGTTTTGCTCGATTTTAGTTCCGAAATTCCCGCAGGCACATCAGGCATAACAAGTATTGAAGCCGATTCTTTCTCAATTGCTGGCGGAAAGATAAAAGGAAACCTGGTTTTGAGCTTTGATGAAGACGGTCAATCTGTTGTTTTAAGTTTGGGTGCCAACTCTTATTTCGAAGTTTCGCGTGATGGCACAGTAAGGGAGATAATCGACGCTTTCTTTTCCGAGTTAGCCGAGGAAATGTGCAAAATAATAAAGGAATCCCCGGATGAATTTGACGGTATGGACTCCGATACAACAGTAGAAGATATAAAAAAAATACTCTGGGATGCGACCGGAGATAACCTGGATGGGTTGGCGAAAAGTATCGAAGAAATCAATGAACAGAGGCAAGGCCTGGTCGTTCCGGCGTATTTCAGATTTTTGATGAATTTTTCTGAGCAAGAAAACAAACGGCACTGTGAACTTATTCTGCCGCTAATAGCCAAGGCTCTGGCTCTAAAGGCGGATTTCGGGCTCGATGTGCAGGAGGTTAGTTTTATTTCTTCGCTGGATGAAGCGCGGGGTGACCAGACAATTGAAGTAGGCTACACAAACGATCAAGGCAACGATTCTCTTTTTCTTAAAGTCACAGAGCTTTCCAGCGTTTCTATGGCCCAACTGAGTATTTCTCCTGCAAACGGAATTGAATCTATCGGATGGATTGCCGGGGGTTTAAGAGGAGAGATAAATTTATCCGGTTTTGAGATAGGCAGTATTGAGGATAGCATGCTGGGTCTGTCGGCGTTTGATGTTTTATTTGGCCGCTTTAATTCGGAGAATGAGGGTATATCTTGGCAACTTCGTTATAATTTTCCCCGCAGCGCAGATTTGGATTTAGATATTCCCTTTAACGCACTTGGACTTAAAGATTCCTACCTGTTGCTGGGCGTGGGAACGAGCGGGCTGGATTTTGGGCTGAAATTTCCCTTTGTTGCCGGAGGAATGCTGAAAGTTACTAACAAAGGTTTTGAGTATAAATTGAATAGAAATAATATCGTTTTGGCCTTTTCCGGCGGTGGAGGAGTTTGGGAGATAAAATTTGGAGCTCCGTCTGCGACAAAGTGAATCCAGCCAAAATATTACCTTTGTGAATTTGTTGACTTAAGTCCCTGGGCGTGTTATATTTGATACCGTAGTTTTGTAATGAGTATGTAGTTATTGAAAAAACCCACCAAGAAAGCCTTATGCGCAAAAGAAAAATTTTCCCGGTTGTTTTGGCGGTTGTTTTTCTAATCCTCTATCCTGCCGCAAGTTTCTCCGCTGCGCCTTCCGTAGAATTCAAAGAAAATGATATCTCTCCGGCGAATCAAATCTCCGAAGTTATTTCTGAATTTTCTCATCTATTGGGAAAAGATATAAATCGGGAACTCCTGGCGCAGGAAACCAAAGATGTGCCTGCCGGCGTAATCTATGAGCCCTATATCTCGAAAGTTTTATCCGCCGCCCGCAAAGAAGGTATATTCTTATTAGCCTTTAAATTAATTCCCGAGCTTAACAGCCTGGTTTCTCTTCAAGCCTGCGCCCAGCCTTTTATTGCCTATTTAAAAGAAGACGGCTATTGTCTGGTTAAAGAGGTAGGAGAGGGAGAAAAAGGCATTTTTGCCCGTTATATTAATCCTAAAGGCAGCGAGATTACAGCCTCGGGATATGATTTTGTCAATAAATGGAATGGGCATATTTTTTCTCTTCCGTTGGTAAACATCTTAGCGGAAAGAATCCGCAGCGAAGAATCTAAAGCCGGACGTTTTATCGCAGTTTATTCCTATCACAAGGAGGATTTTGGAAAGTTAAAACAGCTTCTTGAGGATATGCGTAAGAAGGCAGAAAGCTCCGGTAAAATATTTATCTATATCGATGAGTTAGGTCTTATACCGCCTGAATCAGTGAAGAAAACTAAAAATAGCATGAAGCTCGATGAGAAAGAGGCATTTGAACGTGCCAGAAAATCGCTGGCGGAAGAAATCGAAGGATTTGAGCGCGGTGTTTCCACCTATGACGAAAATCCTTTCTATCAGGCGCAGTATTCATATCTTGCCAAGAATAAAATTAAATCCTATATGGAAGATCTGGATTATGAAAACTGGAAGAGGATTGTGGCTTTTGACAACTTAAACATTCACGACAAGGCAACCCGGGCCTTCTGCTTAGGGGATACTAAGACGTATGTAAAAAAGCTTAAGGAATACACAAAAGGTTTTTGGCTTTATAATGTCAAAGAGCGCGATGAAAATTTCCGGAAGCAGATAACGAAAATTTCCCGGGATTACCCCGGAAGTATTATCTTTAGCTTAAGAGGCATTGGCCATTATGGCTTGGAGGAAAAACTTGATTTAGAGGGGTTCTCGATAGAGACCTACGTGATTGCCGACGGTGATTTTAGTGAGAACCTGGTTTCCGACCAGATGTCCCAGGTAATGTTTTCTAACGGAGTGAATATTGCGCCCTATGAGGAGAGTTTACATTATTTAAGAAGCTTTCCCGAGGAGTGTATTCGCTCATATCTCGAAAAAGATATAAAAAGCCTGACCCTTTCCACCCGTCTGGCCAAGAAAATAATCTACCGTATGACCGAACAAAATATCAAAAGGCTTTCCCGGGACATCTCTTTTGCCTTTGCCAAGGGAAAAATTTCCAAGCCCGAGGATATCTGGAGTTATGTTTACAACTGGGCAGATACCCGCGGGAAAATCGTTCCGGCAGAGCTTGAATTCAATAAATAAGTTATAAAAAAAATTAGTCGAACCCTTGACAGTTAGCAGATTAGGTGTTATACCTTTTGGTGAAGGTATTTTTTAATCCGCAATTGGATAGAGATAGCCAAACTATTTTTAATTGTATATATATCGGTATAATTATCTACAGCATTCTAATATAAAAACTTTATAGCAAAGGAGAAGACATGAAGCGTGTTCCTTGGTATGGTTTAGGGCTCCTGTTCCTGATTTCGTCTGTTTCTGCGATAACTTTACCTAAGCACCAAACAGTAATTTATAGAAGAACTCATATTCTGCAAAGCATTCCCTACAGGGTACAGTCGGCATTGGTGGCGGCCTTGTCTACCCGGAAA
>JBFZAB010000185.1:0-4665 GCA_041309285.1 Candidatus Omnitrophota bacterium | reverse complement strand
CTGCGATTGTTTCTCGAGACGCGGCAGAGAGACATCTTTAAAATCATTTATGCGCTCGCAAGCCTCCCTGTAAAGACCGCCCTTTCTCGCTAATTTTAAGAAACCTCTTACGTCACCAATCGGATGCCTCCACCAAATCAAGTTTTTCCTCTAATTTTATTCCTTCCAGGATGCGTTTATATTCTATCGGCATAACTTTGACAAAATTCTTAAGCTCGTCATGCATATTATTGATGACTCTTTCCGCCCTCTTGCTCTTTGTATATTTCAGGTGATTGCTAAGCAAGTGGTATATCGTATCCCTGTCTGCCTCACTTACTCCTTCCAATCCGACCATATCCGTATTGCATTTATCTCTGAAGGTTTTATCTTCATCATATACATACGCTATTCCTCCGGACATACCGGCAGCAAAATTTCTTCCCGTTTTTCCCAGGATAACCACTCTTCCTCCGGTCATGTACTCGCAACCGTGGTCACCGACTCCCTCTACAACTGCATAAAGTCCCGAGTTCCTTATACAAAATCTTTCGCCTGCGATCCCGCTTATATAAGCCTCTCCAGATATTGCCCCGTAGAAAGCGGTGTTACCGATAATTATATTCTCGCCCGGAGTATAATTTGCTCTTTTATCCGGATAGGCGATAATTTTTCCTCCGGAGATACCTTTCCCCATATAGTCATTAGCCATTCCTTCGAGCTCAAAGGTTACGCCTTTGGCAAGAAACGCGCCAAAGCTTTGTCCGGCGATACCTCTGAATTTGCAAAAGATAGTATCTTCCAAAAGCACGCCGTATCCGCATTTTCGCGAGATCTCGCCGCTTAACATTGCACCGCTAGATCTGTTAGTATTATTAATTTCGAGTGAAATCTTTACCGGCTTGTTTTTCTCAAGCGAATCTTTACACATCGCGATAAGTCTTCTGTCCAGCACAGATTCCAGGCCGCTATCCTGTTTCGTATTGCAGAACCTATTCGCACCCTCGGGAAGTTCCGGCTTATAAAGGATCCTGGAATAATCCAAGCCCTTTGCCTTTGGCGGGATAATGTTTCTATTTACCTCAAGAAGATCCGTTCTTCCCACCAGTTCGTCTATCGTCCTTAGTCCGAGGCTCGCCATTATCTCCCGAAGTTCCTGGGCTACGAAATTAAAATAGCTTACTATATACTCCGGCCTTCCTCTAAACCTTTTCTGTAGAATATCATCCTGTGTCGCTACCCCGACTGAACAATTATTGAGATGACAGTGCCTGAGCATAACGCAACCAACTGTAACAAGCACGGCCGTACAGAAACCGTACTCTTCAGCTCCAAGCATTGCCGCAATCGCAACATCGCGTCCGGTTCGCATCTGTCCGTCGGTCTGTATACGTACCCGCGAACGCAAATTATTTAAGAGCAGAGTTTGATGCGTTTCGGAAAGTCCAAGCTCCCAAGGAAGCCCTGCGTATCTTATCGAACTCTGATTTGACGCACCCGTTCCTCCATCTCCGCCGGAAATAAGAATCATATCGGCATGCCCCTTTGTAACACCTGCCGCAACGGTTCCGACTCCTATTTCAGATACCAGTTTTACGCTTACGCGCGCCCGCGGGTTAGCATTCTTTAAATCAAATATCAGTTGCGCAAGATCCTCGATAGAATATATGTCGTGATGCGGCGGAGGCGATATCAAGGTAACCCCGGGAGTCGTATATCTGGTCCGCGCAATTATTTCACTCACCTTATGCCCCGGTAACTGCCCTCCCTCGCCCGGCTTTGCCCCCTGTGCAATCTTTATCTGTATCTCGTCCGCATTAACAAGATAATTTATGGTGACGCCGAATCTTCCGGAGGCAACCTGCTTTATGGCAGATCTCCTCGAATCCCCGTTGGGTAAAGTTACGAACCTATTGGGGTCCTCGCCTCCTTCTCCGGTATTTGATTTACCGCCTATTCTATTCATGGCAATAGCGATTGTCTCATGCGCCGCCCCGCTTATCGAACCAAAGCTCATGGCTCCGGTAACGAAACGCTTCATGATATTCTGAACCGGCTCGACCTCATCGATCGAAATTGGCTTTCCTTCCTTAAACTTGAATAGACTCCTTAAGGTAACGGGGTTGGCCGATTGATCATTTATTATTCGCGCAAATTCTTTGTATTTATCATAATTATTATCGCGTGTAGCATCCTGCAAGGCAGATATGCTTTCAGGGTTCCAGAGATGATATTCTCCGTCCTTCTTCCATTGGTAAATTCCTCCGCTTGCAAGTAACGGATTCTCTGCGCCTCTTTCGGTATAAGCATCCTTATGTCTTTTAATGGTATCCTCTGCCACTTCATCAAGATCAATCCCTCCTATTCTTGACGCAGTACCGGTAAAATATTTATCTATTAAACCATTCCCTAGACCCAATGCCTCAAATATCTGGGCACCACGGTAACTCCTTAAGGTAGAAATTCCCATTTTTGACAGTATCTTGAGTATTCCGTCAGTCAATGCCTTATTATAATTCTTCAGTGCAATTTTAGAATCCAGCCGAATCTCTTTCTCCTCTATGAGGTATTCTATCGCTTTATAGGCAAGGTAGGGATTGACACAGTCTGCTCCGTAACCAAAAAGCAGGGCAAAATGATGTACCTCTCTGGGCTCTGCGCTCTCAACTATTAGTGCAACCTGGGAACGTATGGTTTTCTTTACGAGATACTGATGAATGGCGCTTGTGGCTAGAAGCGCCGGAAGTGCAACATTGTCTCTATCTGCTCCCCGATCGCTCAATATGATAAAAGAATACCCCTTTTCAATCGCATATTCTGCTTCAAAGCAAATCCTCTCCAATGTGTGCATAAAGCCTTCCTTGCCACTCGCTGCATCAAAAAAAGTATATATCGTCTTTGATTTAAAAGCATTTATGCTTATGTCACGTATTTTTGCCAGTTCTTCATCGGTTAATATCGGATTCTTCACCCTTAGCTTATGGCTGTGCTCAGGTGTTTCCTCCAGCACGTTCTTCTCGGGGCCTATGAAACTCTCCAGGCTCATTACAAGTTTTTCCCGTATAGAATCTATAGCCGGGTTAGTCACCTGGGCAAAGAGCTGTTTGAAATAGCTGTATAACATCTGGGGTTTCTTCGACAAAAAGGCATGAGGCGTATCACACCCCATAGATCCGACGGGCTCTTTACCCTCCTGGCCCATAGGTTTTAAGATTACTTTAAGGTCTTCCCGGGAATAACCAAAAGCCTTGAAGCTGGCCAATAAATCTCCGGATTTTTGATTATCGATAACGCCGGCGGTAAGCTTGTCAAAATCAACCATATTTTGAGAGTTCCACTTGCCGTACGGACAACGTTTAGATATATTCTCCTTTATTTTTTGATCATCCACTATGCAACCCGATTGGGTATCTATAAAGAAAATCTTCCCGGGTTCAAGCCTTCCCGAAACTTTAATATCTGCAGGCGCTATATCAAGAACACCGACCTCGGAAGCCATTACGCAAAAGTCATTTTTGGTTATAATATAGCGGGCTGGTCTAAGGCCGTTTCTGTCGAGCACCGCGCCGACATGGCTTCCGTCCGTAAAGGCTATTGCCGCCGGACCATCCCACGGCTCCATAAAGCAGGCATGATATTTGTAGAAATCTTTGAGTTCCTTGCTTAAGAATTTATTGTGCTCCCATGCCTCAGGGATAAGCATCATCATCGCATGCTCTAAAGACCTGCCGGAAAGAACTAAAAGCTCAAAGAAGTTATCAATATTAGCCGAATCGCTTCCTCCTTCAACAATAACCGGCTTTAATTTTTCTATATCCGTACCAAAGAATGAGCTGGTAAGCAGTCTTTCTCTTGCCCTTACCCAATTTACGTTGCCGCGCAAGGTATTAATCTCGCCGTTATGGGCCAGAAACCTAAAAGGCTGCGCCAGGTCCCAGGTAGGAAAAGTATTTGTTGAGTAACGCGAATGCACCAGACATAAGGCGCTTTTTATATCTGCATCTTTAAGGTCCGGAAAGAAATTATCCAGTTGATTGGGCATAAGCAGCCCTTTATATGAAAATGTACGGCTGGAGATATTAGTAATATAGAAAGATTTCTTTTGTTTTAAGTTAGAGGTTCGAATAATATTTTCAACCTGTTTCCTTAAACAATAAAGTCTTCTTTCAAAATCAAGTTCGTCGCTTAAATTTTTACTTTTTCCGATAAAGATTTGTTCAAAAACAGGTTTGGAGTTTTTGGCGCCTTTTCCGATACCGGAATCGTCTATCGGAATACTGCGCCACCCCAAAAGAGTCTGACCTTCTTCCTTTGTAACAGTCTCAAATGCCTCTTTGCAAAACTGGCGTTCTTTAATATCCTGGGGTAAAAATATTAATCCAGTACCGTATGACCCCGGCTTAGGTAAATCAATCTTATTGGCTTGGGCAACTTTCTTAAAAAACTCATGGGGAATCTGAATCAGAATTCCTGCTCCGTCACCGGTTTTAGGATCCGCTCCGACCGCTCCGCGATGGGCAAGGCGATGCAAAACCTCTATCCCCTGTTTTATGATAAGATTGGATTTCTTGCCCTTAATATTACAAACAAACCCCACTCCGCAGGAATCGTGCTCGAATCCCGGATCATAAAGACCGCATTTCGGGGGAAAATAATTATAGTCCATCAGATTTTCCATTTATTCGG
>JBFZAB010000184.1:0-5645 GCA_041309285.1 Candidatus Omnitrophota bacterium | reverse complement strand
CAATTTACTTTTACGGCCTGGGATGAAACATTTTGTGTATGGTTTTTAGTCTTTCTTTATTAACGTGGGTGTAAATCTGTGTTGTTGAAATATTCGAGTGCCCGAGCATTTCTTGGACAACTCGAAGGTCGGCTCCCCTCTCCAATAAATGCGTGGCAAAAGAATGCCGAAGCGTGTGAGGAGTGATGTTTTTCTTTATACCGGAAAGCAAGGCATACTTCTTAATAATCTTCCAGATACTCTGGCGAGAAATCTTCTTGCCTAAATGAGAGACAAAAACAGATCCGTCTTTATCTTTTTTGGCAAGCTTCGGTCGCACATCTGATAAATATTTAGTAAGATATCTTATGGCCACCTTACCCAGCGGAACAATTCTTTCTTTATCCCCTTTCCCCCGGCAACGAATAAAACCTACATCAAGGTTTAAATCATTTGCCTTAAGGGTAACCAGCTCGGAAACCCTCATGCCTGTGGCATAAAGAACTTCAAGACACACTTTGTCTCTCAAACCCAGAGGATTAACTATTTTTGGGGCCTTAAGTATTCTTTCTACTTCCTCTACGGACAGGCTATCCGGAAGCCTTTTCCAGAGGCGGGGTGATTCCAAAACTGAAGTAGGATCATTATTTATAAATCCTTCCTGAAAGATAAAACGAAAAAACATCTTTATGGCAACTAATTCGCGCGCAAGCGAAGCGGGATTAATACCTTTATCGCGCCTCTTTAACAAAAATGTATTTATTACCTGATGGTTAACTGACTTCCAGGAACTTAGTTTACTCTCCTCAAGGAAACCCTTAAACATCTTAAGATCCATCCCGTAGGAAGATATCGTATTTGCTGCCAGGCCTCGCTCTGCCGAGAGATAGTCCAGAAATTTATCTATCCAGTCTTCCATGATGAAATAAATATCAAATTAAATTAACAAGATAAAGCTCTAGGAAAAAATCTTCTTTTCTCTTCCTATCGTCGACTTCGGACCATGCCCGGGATAAATCTCGGTATCAGGATCTAAAATGAACAATTTATTTTTTATAGAGTTTATTAGCTCAGGCTCCGAAGAATAGGGAAAATCTGTACGGCCAACGCCTTGCGCAAAAAGCGTATCTCCGGTAAACAGGTACTTACCCAGTTTTAAAGATACGCTTCCCGGCGTATGCCCCGGCGTATGTATCGTTTCAAAAACCAGAGTCCCCGCATGCAGAAGTTCTCCGTCTTTAAGCAGATGGGACGCCTTCCGGGATTTAAAAGGATTATTCATCAAGGTAGATAAATTAAATTCAGGTCGATAAAGTAAGGTCTCGTCTTTTTCGTGTATAAAGATGGGGATATCAAAATCATTGTTTGCTCCGATATGGTCAATATGACCGTGGGTATTGATGATGAAAAGGCAGTTTAAATTCATTTTTTTTATATATTTTTTTATTCTATCCGGATCGGCACCCGGGTCAATTATGACCGCCTCTCTTGTTTTATCGTCTCCCACCAGATAACAATTTGCTTCGATTTCGCCTACGATAATATTTTCAATAAACATCGCTCTATTATTTAACGGGTAAACAGCCTATTTCCTTTTGCAATCCGTACTCTTACTTGATGAAATCCTTCATCTTTTTATACATGAGCTCCTTTTCCAGCATCCGTTGGTGTTTTTCGACCTCCTGTTTAAGACTATTTCTATCAAGGCTGGAGGAAAAACCTCTTTTTATCTTAGCTTCTATTTTCTCTAAGCTATCACTATAAGGTTTAATTAAATCAGCCTTTTCGGGAATAAGATATCCAATTAAGCTATTTAAGTTATCCCTCGTCTGGCTAACTGAAAGCGTCTGTTTCTTATAATTATCCTGTTCTAAGGAGTCAATCAGCTCCAATTCCCAATATTTCCAAAACAAAAAATGTTTTTCATATAACTCATTACGAGAAACGCTCTCATTGTAGTCTTCGATTAAGACAACCGGACGAGGCCTTTCTTTTTCTTTCTCGCGCGTAAACTTCTTTCGAAAAGAAGCGCATCCGTAAATGTTTAATGCGATAATGAGCGAGATTAGAAAGTACACGGTTTTTTTCATATATTTACCTCCTTAAATTATATTTGATGAATTATCTGATAACCCGAAATCAGGCCTTGAGTATCCTGATAAATTCCTTCTCGTCAATAATCTTTATCCCCAGCTTATTGGCCTTATTAAATTTCGAACCGGGGCTGGCGCCTATAACCACGATATCTGTATTGCCGGATACGGAAGAAGAAACTTCTCCTCCTAATAGCCTGACTTGCTCTTCCGCATCTTCGCGGCTAAATCCGGATAATTCACCGGTAAAAACAATTTTTTTTCCTTTAAGATGACGGGGTCCCGCCGTCCGGGAAACTTCCGACATTTTAAGACCGAATTTTTTAAATCTTTGGATTAATTCTTTGGCGGAACTTTGTTTAAAGAAAGCTGTAATACTCTCCGCCATGACCGGACCGATTTCATAAATATCAACCAATTCATCGCGTTGCGCTTTTTCAAGGGCATCAATATTCTTAAATCTTTCCGCTAACACCATAGCCGCCTTTTCTCCCACATGGCGTATACCGAGCCCGAAAATAAATTTGGACAGGGACTTATTTTTACTCGCCTCAATCGCCTCAATCAAGTTATCGGCTTTCTTATTGCCGAATAAATCAAGAGTAAGCACCTCATCCTTTCTTTTTCTTAACGAATATATGTCCGCAAGGTTATTGACCACCTTTTTTGAAACCAATTGTTCGCTGACAGCTTCGCCTAATCCTTCTATATCCATTGCCGCGCGCGAAGCAAAATGGGTAATCTTTCTTTCCAGTTGTGCAGGGCAAGACGGGTTAATGCACCGGTAAGCAACGTCTTCTTCTTTTTCTTTTACCACTTTCTCTGAACAGGCAGGACAGAACTCCGGAATCTCTACCCGTTTACTTCCTCTCTTCTCCAGCACCTTGATTATCTTGGGAATAACCTCTCCGGCCCTTTCGATTAATACACTATCTCCAACGCGTATATTTAAGCGTTTGATCTCGTCAAAATTATGTAGAGTAGCACGACTTATAATAACTCCTCCGCACTCGACGGGTTTAAGTTCTGCCGTCGGGGTGATTACTCCGGTCCTCCCGACATTAATATTTATACCTAATACTTCTGTCGTTGCCTGTCTTGCAGGAAATTTATACGCCACAGCCCATCGC
This sequence comes from Candidatus Omnitrophota bacterium, assembly GCA_041309285.1. GTDB lineage: Bacteria > Omnitrophota > Gorgyraeia > DTHP01 > DTHP01 > JBFZAB01. The sequence goes on along the minus strand of JBFZAB010000184.1, from coordinate 2,443 downwards.
GGACTCTTTAAGGTAGACCCGAGCTTATCCTGCTGCCTGAAAGAATTCACTTTAATCACAACTCCGTCAATATCATAATCCAAATTTTCTTTCTTATCACCCCATTCTCTACAATATGAGATTACCTCCTCGATATTCCTGCATAATCTACTGTTCGGGTTTATACAAAAACCCATATTCCTGGCAAAATCAAGAAACTCCCACTGCGTGACAAAACTTCTTCTTCCTTCAAAAACTCCAAAGGAATGTATGAAACAATTGAGCCTCCTCCTGGCGGTAATAGATGAATCGAGCAATTTCAACGAACCGGCAGCGGCATTACGGGGATTAACAAATACGGTTTCTCCTCTTATTTCTCTTTCCTTATTCATAATCCCGAAATCATTTTTTTTCATATAGATTTCTCCCCTCACCTCAAGAAGAAGCGGAAATGAAACTTGAATATTTTCTTTTAGCTTCAAAGGAATAGAATGTATGGCCTTTAAATTCAAGGTTACATCTTCTCCTGTCTCCCCGTCTCCCCTCGTGGCCCCGCTTCTAAATGCACCATCTTCGTAAGTCAGGGATGCGCTTACTCCGTCTATTTTTAATTCTACGACAAATTCTACTTTTTCATCCTCGATGTGTTTTAAAACCCTGACATTCCATTCGCGGATTTCGTCATAGGAATACGTATTTTCAAGGGAAAGCATTTTAACGCGATGCCTTACGGTGCTAAATTCCTTAAGCACATATCCGCTTACCCTCCCGGTAGGAGATTCAGGGCTGGTAAACTGGGGGTATTGTTCCTCGAGATCTTTAAGCTTCCTTAAAGTATCGTCATATTCCTTATCGGATATTTTGGGCTGGTTTAAGGCATAATAAAGATAGTCATTATGGCATATCTCTTTACGCAAATCCTCAATTTTCTTCTTGATTCGGATTAAATCAGCCATATTAAAACACTACTTTCCCCAGGCCAGTCTAAAGGCCAATTCTTCCGGAAGCTTATTCAGGAAAATTTTTTTCTGGGTAATTCTAAAATCATAACCGACGCGTTCTATTTCGATTGCGCCTTCTTCTGTATCATATATACAAAAACATGACCTGTTGTCATAGTCACGCGGTTGTCCCACGCTTCCCACGTTTACGATATAGCATAAATCGTCTTCAAGATTTATCTTTGTATCGAAGGAATAGCTAACCTCTCTATTTTTATTCATCACCTGAACCGCGGGAATATGAGTATGGCCGACAAAACATATCTTTGTATCAAGAAAGCCAAAACTACGTGCGGCATAATCCAGGTTGGTAAGATAATGAAATTCTTCCGGTTCAAAGAGCGTTCCGTGAACTAACGTAATATCTCCGAATTTTAAAACTGGATTGAGTCCGGAAAGATACTTCTTTTCTTCATTATCCAATATATCTTTGGTCCAGAGAAGAGCATCTTTTGCAACACCCTTGAACCACTTAATGTCAAATTTATCCACACAGGCTAAATCGTGATTTCCGGCAACCGACTTGGGGCAAAGAGACTTAATTATCTTTATGCATTCCCGCGGGTCAGCATTGTATCCAACCACGTCACCGATACAAAGATATTCATCTATATGCCTGCTCTTTAAGGACAAGAGAACAGCATCCAAAGCTTCTAAATTTCCGTGCACATCGCCTATAACCGCATACCGCATCAGTGAGCACACATTTTGCGAAATGAAGTAAACGTAAATTGTAAGTCATCAATAGAACTTTATTTCAAAATCACCGAACTCGCCGGTAGGCTGCAACCACTCAAGAGAAATGTCCTTAATATAATGGCAGAAAACTCCGTCTATTTTCTGTAATAATTTCCTTAATTTAGCCTCCTCTCCTTCGCAGGCTACCTCCACGCGGCCGTCGGGAAGATTCATAACCCACCCCACAAGGCCTAATTCCAAAGCAAAACGCTCGGCGGTGAAGCGGAAACCAACACCTTGAACACGTCCCGTATATAAGACACACATGCGTTTATTAGACATATCTGGCAGTAAAACAACGGAGAACGGAACTAATTGCTCAAATTATCATTCAGGAAACCACCAAACCCTATATATCTACAAACATTATATCAAATCGGGGCGGACAGACTTGAACTGTCGACCTCTTGGTCCCGAACCAAGCGCTCTACCAAACTGAGCCACGCCCCGTTAATTAGCAAATGGCAAATGGCAAATAGCCTATAGCCTATAGCTAATAGAAAATCTAAAACTATTTCGCTAACTGTTTCCTCCGAATCCAAGCCAAATTAAATGAGGACACAACTTAAGGAACGCTAGCGATGTTAAGTTGTATTCCAAAATTTAATCCCGCACTTTGTCTTTCATTTAGCCTTGTAACCATTCAAAAGTGCGGGGCTGAGCCACTCCCCGTTAATTAGCAATTGACCAATAGCCTACAGCTATTGGTCAACATAGTATTATAT
>JBFZAB010000183.1:0-3071 GCA_041309285.1 Candidatus Omnitrophota bacterium | reverse complement strand
TTTGACAAAATTACAATGCCGTGATATTATTAATATGACAATTAAAGAAGAGGCACAGTGTTTGTGCCGGATAAAAAGACAAAGGCGTTCGTAAGAGCGCCTTTTTTATTCTAAGATCAAAGACTGGATAAAGACGTCCTTTCTAGTAGCAAAGGTTGCTAGGGAGGACGTTTTTTTATTTTTATCCCGAATCTTATAAACAAGTAAAAATTTGGATAAGGTGAAATATGGATTTCAAGATATTGTTGGAAAAAATAACTCCGGCGCTTAGAGGTGTTGCACGCAGGCACTTACTCTTGAGTTCTTACGACGAGGAAGACCTTTATCAGGAGATGTGTCTTTATCTGTGGCAGCATTATGGTAACGGCTTGCCCATAGGTATAAATGAATCCTACGTTATCAAGGGATGCGAATTCCATATCCAGAATTTCCTGAGAAAAGGAAGGCCGAAGGTGGTGCTCTCAAGTCTTGATGAGCTCATAAATGCCGACGGGCTTACGCTAGGGGATATTCTTGAGGATAAAAGAGAGGATTACCGCTCAAAGATAGACAGTGAGGTTACTATCGATGAAATAAAGGATCTCGATCTGACCGAAAAAGAACGTGCAGTGCTTTCCTGCCTCTTAAAAGGGCACACGGTGCGCGAAGCTGCAGGGGAGCTGGGAATTTCACACGTCATGGTTCTAAAGTATAAAAAGATAATAATAAAAAAGTGGCGCAAGAAAAAGGGGTTACCAAGGAGGTAAATTATTTACTTGTATTAATGTTCACGTTGCCGTGAAAAGATAAATATCCTGAAATAAAAATCTCGGTTTTAGGCAGACAGGGGCGTCTTTAAGATTAAAGACGCCTTTTTTGTTTCAAATTATAATTTGCGGGAGGAATAAATATGAAAAAGAGAGAAGTTGGTATTAGGCGCGCTAAGGTCATTTGTTCGGTATTATCTTTCCTGTTTTGTTACCTGGTTTTCGTCCCGCAAAATCTCTTGGCGAGCTCCGAAGTTAATATCGGCGGAGACGTTTCCGTTTATAGCCAATATGTCTGGAGGGGTATCATTTTAGACAGGGATGCAGTAACTCAGTCCTCAGTCTATTTAACCTATCCTGCAAATAGCCCCGGGAAACTTAAAATAGGCGCATGGTCGAGTCAGGACCTGGAGAATAAGGACAATCTCAAGTCAGAGGAATTTGACTATATATTTGACTACACCTACGATTTTGAACGGCTAAGCATCTTCTTGGGTCACACCTACTATGATTTTGTGGATACCGATACTTTTAGCCGGGAGTTTTATCTAGGTCTGACTCTGAAAGAGCTCTTATTCAGTCCCTCGGTTTTCTGCTACCGGGATTACGGCCGTCCGGAAGACGGAGGAGGTGAAGGAACATATATTTTAATAAGCGGTTCAAAGAGCATTCCTATCAATAATAGCGCCTTTACCTTGGATTTAGGCGTACACGCAGGATTTAATCACGAATTATTTATTGCCGGAGATGGCGGAGATATAGGATTTAAACTGGGGGTCAATATACCTTTGGCAAAAGATTTAACCTTTAGCCCTAATATAAATTTTTCGCACCCCTTTGCCGATTTGAGGAATCAGAACGACGGTAATCAAAAAGACAGGGTTTATTGCGGATGTGTCTTAACTTATTCTTTCTGAAAGGAGGAATGATATGGATATGACAACGAAGATAATGATTGATACAATTTGGGTTTTGATCACCGCCAAGATGGTGTTTTTTATGAATTTAGGATTTGCTATGGTTGAATCGGGGTTTGCGCGTTCAAAAAACTGTGTTAATATTCTTTCTAAGAATTTTGTTGTTTTTGCGGTATCTTCAGTTGGGTTTTTACTTTTAGGCTGGGGTCTTATGTTCGGAGATGGTAATGCTTGGATGGGGTTAAAGGGCCTTTTCTTTGCCAGTGGATTAGATAACTCTCCGGCAATTGGTACAGCTTATAAAGGCGTTTACTCGGCACTTTCCTGGACGGGTGTTCCGATGTGGGCAAAATTCTTCTTTCAATTGGTTTTTTGCGGAACGGCAGCTACTATTGTTTCAGGAGCAGCAGCAGAGCGAATTAAGTATAGCACGTTTATTGTTTTCTCGTTTTTGATGGCTATGTTTATCTATCCTATCGTGGGTCATTGGATATGGGGAGGAGGCTGGTTACAGTTAAAAGGTTTTTTTGATTTTGCTGGTTCATCTGTCGTGCACTCAGTAGGAGGATGGGCAGCCTTAGCTGGGATTTTGGTTTTGGGTCCGCGTTTTGGAAAATATACCAAAGGGAGAATTAATCCTATTCCCGGGCATAATCTGTCCATGGCTACATTAGGTACTTTTGTGCTTTGGTTTGGGTGGTTTGGTTTTAACCCTGGTTCGACTATGTCAGCTGATCCCATAGCTATTAGCCATGTAGCTATTACTACTAATATGGCTGCGGCAATGGCGACGATTAGCGCTACTTTATTATCATGGATATTACTAGGCAAGCCGGATTTAGGGATGACGTTAAACGGATGCCTTGCCGGACTAGTCGCTATTACCGCTTCTTGCGCTTTTGTAAATGTGCCCAACTCTCTTATTATTGGCACAATTGCAGGCGTACTTGTAGTTTTTGCGGTTATTTTCTTTGATAAAATCAAGATTGATGATCCGGTAGGTGCACTTTCAGTACATTTAGTGAATGGTATCTTTGGTACGCTTTGCGTGGGTTTATTTGCGCAAGATAAGATTTCTGGGATATCTATTGGTAACGGTTTATTTTATGGTGGAGGGACAAAGCTTTTGATCTCTCAACTCACAGGAATATTGGGAGTAGCAGTTTTTACTTTCTCAATTTCTCTGGTCTTTTGGTTAGTGTTAAAATATACAATGGGTATCAGGGTAAGCCTTAAGGAAGAAATCGAAGGCTTAGACATCGGAGAACATGGCAATTCCGCTTATCCTGAATTTTCCGGGAGAAAGCCGGCGTACTCTTTTATTAAGGTTGATAAAGAATAAAATTATTATTATCGGGAGGATAAAATGAAAAAAATAGAAGCTATTATTAGACAGGAAAGTGTTGAT
>JBFZAB010000182.1:0-3437 GCA_041309285.1 Candidatus Omnitrophota bacterium | reverse complement strand
TATTAATCGGTAAATTCCCGAATCCGAGTTCAGTCAGATGATTGAGCGTTTTTTCGGCAGCTTTAGAATATTCTACTTTTCTTGCGCCGTAAAGCTGACAGGCAAGCATCTCGATTTTTTTCTTCAGGGGTAAATCGAGCTCATAAAGCGGCTTGAATTTAGAAGGGCTTTCCTGAATAGTTCTAATCACCGTATCTGCCAGCTCTATTCCTCCTTCTCCGCCCTTTGCGACCACCTCCGTTATCACGGCCTTAACTCTCATTTCGTCGCAGCGCCTCTTTATGGCATTGAGTTCCGCCGGGGAATCATGGGGAAAACGATTTATCGCAATTACAAGCGGAACATTGAACATTTTTATATTTCTTATGTGGCGTTCGAGATTGGGAAATCCTTTATGCAGGGCTTCGACATTTTCGCGATTCAGCTCGTTTTCGTTTTCTCCTCCGTGAAGCTTAAGCGCCCTGGCAGAAACAACAAGAACCGCTATGTCCGGATTAAATTTCCCCTGGCGTGATACAATATTGAAGAATTTCTCTGTTCCTAAATCGGCAGCAAAACCGCTCTCGGTAACCACGTAGTTTGCAAGCTTCAAGGCTAACATCGTCGCAATAACGGAATTATTTCCATGGGCAATATTGGCAAAGGGCCCGGCATGTATAAAAACCGGCTGCCCTTCCAGGGTCTGAACAAGATTGGGTTTGATGGCATCTTTAAGCAATAGGCTCATGGAACCGGCGGCCTTAAGGTCGCCGGCGGTAACGGGTTTTCCGTTTGTATCGTAGGCAACAATAATTTTGGAGAGCCTGTTCTTTAAATCCCGAAAATCCTGCGCCAGGGCAAGTATAGCCATAACTTCGGAGGCACCGGTAATATCAAAACCTGACGGATGGACAAAACCCTGTTTAGTTCCGCCGAGCCCGCAGGTTATATTGCGCAGTTGGCGGTCGCTTATTTCTATAGCACGCTTCCAGGTAATATTTTTCTTATCGACCCCCAGCTTATTACCGAAATAAATATGGTTATCGAGCAGGGAAGACAGTAAATTGTGCGCGGCAACCACAGCATGCGTATCGCCGGTAAAATGCAGATTTATATCCTCCATCGGCAAAACTTGAGAAAATCCCGCACCGGTTGCTCCTCCTTTTGCCCCAAAAACAGGGCCTAAAGAAGGCTCCCTTAAGCATAATATAACATTTTTCTTTAATTTACCCAGCGCCTGGGTCAGACCTATAGAGACACTGGTTTTTCCCTCTCCTGCCTTGGTGGGAGTTATAGCGGTAATATTTATCAGCTTGCCGTTCTTGCGGTTGCTTATACGTTCACATATACTAAGATTTACCTTGGCCTTATAGTTCCCGTAAAGCTCCAGCTCATCTTCTCTGATTCCGGCCATGCGGGCTATATCGGTAATCTGTCTTAATCTTGCGCTCTGGGCAATTTCGATATTAGTCTTCATTTATAAATAATTATTCGGGTTTAAAATCTATGATGTCCAGCTGCCGCCGGCATCGAAAGCATCCTCTATGTATTCAATATTGTGACTGGCATGTATTTTGTCAAAGAAAACCGAAACCACATCAAAGCGAAAATCATAATCAAGGAGTTTATACCTTTTTATATAGCTCAGGGCGAGTAACTCAAGATGATGTCTTTTCCTCGCCGTTACCGCTTCCTCCGGCCTGCCGAAGGCATCATTTGACCTTGATTTTACTTCAATAAAACAAACGGTATTTTTATCCAGGGCAACTATGTCTATTTCTTTCCTTCCGAAACGGTAATTCCTGGAGAGAATTTTAAGGCCTTTTCTTTTTAGAAAAGATAACGCCAGCCTCTCACCCTCAAAACCAATCTCTGACCGGCCAGAAACTTTTGCGGTGAATCGGAGAAGGCCCATATTTTTCTAAAAGACTGATGTGCAGCTTTGTTCCATATCCCTTGTGTTTTAAGAAAGCGTAACCGGGAAAAAACATATCATATATACCCATAATTCTGTCTCTCGTGACCTTGGCCACTATCGAAGCACAGGCTATTGACAGGCTGCGCGAGTCGCCCTTTATCAAAGACGTATACGAATACTTCTCAGGCAGGGTTATGCCCGCATCTATCAAGATATGTTCCGGTTCTTCGGGCAGGTTTTTTATCGCCTCTAAGGCGGCAAGCATTGTAGCAAAGGAAATGTTAGAATTGTCGATTAAATCGTGATTGGCTATCCCCACACCTACCCATGCTTTATCCATTATTTCACTAAAAGCATCGCTGCGCTGCCGAGGCGTTAAAAGCTTAGAATCATCGATTCTGTTCTTGAATTTGGGGAGATTATTTCTTTTTTCTTTACTACACGGACTAAACATCACAGCCGCCGCAACTACCGGACCGGCCAAAGGACCTCGCCCGGCTTCGTCTATGCCGGCAATAAATCTAACCAGCCTGCGTTCCCGTATCTTCCGTTCCCAGGGATACATTATCACCCTCACTGGATTCTTTAACCCCTTCGCGTTCCTCTACCTTAGCCTTTTTACCTACTTTTTCTCTTAGGTAATACAGCTTTGCGCGATGAACTTTGCCGCGTTGAATAATTTTTATTTCCTTTATAAGCGGGGAATGCAGATGAAATATTCTCTCCACCCCTTCACCGTGGGAAATTTTCCTGACCGTAAAGGTTTCGGATACGCTTCCGCCTTTCTTGGCTATAACCACGCCTTCAAACGCCTGCGTACGCGTTTTGTCCTGTTCGATTATCTTCTCCTCAACTATTATTTTATCTCCGACACGAAAATCCGGCAAACCTTTCTTAAGATGACCCGCTTCAATTCCCTTAATAATGTCCATAACTCACTCCTTTTGTGCGTTGATTTTAGCTATTTAACGGAAGCCAAGATTATACCATTAATCCCATAATTTGCCAAATATAAACCTTAAGGCTGTTCCAGGAGGTCCGGCCTTTTTTCACGGGTAACCTTTAACGTCTGCACCTTGCGCCACGCCTCTATTTTTTTATGGTCTCCGGATAAAAGTACTTCCGGAACTTTCCAGCCTTTAAATTTCGCCGGCCTGGTGTAATGCGGGTATTCAAGTAAATTTGCGGAAAAGGATTCTTCATAAAGCGAATTACTATCACCGAGAACACCCGGAACAAGCCTTGTCAGGCAGTCAATTAATACCATCGCCGGTAACTCACCGCAGGTAAGAATATAATCACCGATAGAGACTTCCTCGGTTATAAGATTATCTCTTACCCTGGCATCAATACCCTCGTAATGACCGCAGATGAGGATTATATGTTTAAAGCCAGACAGTTTTCTAGCCGCTTCCTGATTAAGCTTCTTACCCTGGGGTGAAAGCAGTATAATCCGGGATCCTCTGCGCTTTAATTCTTTAACGGCGCGGTAAATCGGCTCAATATTCATTACCATGCCCGGACCGCCGCCAAACGGACG
>JBFZAB010000181.1:0-3858 GCA_041309285.1 Candidatus Omnitrophota bacterium | reverse complement strand
AACATTGACGATATCTTTTTGGGGTGTTATATTAAAAAAATGTTTATGAGATTTATTTTTATGGTCACGAAATTTTTTCTTGCCGTAAGCATGGGTATATTTGTCTTTACTTTTATTCTCCTGTTCCGCAACACCCTGTTTTCGCGTTCGCCGGACAAAACTTTACCTTCCACATATCAATTGCCTTATGAAGAGGTAAATTTCTACAATAAAGATAAGTTAAAACTAAAGGGATGGCTTATATTTAGGGAAGAAAATACCCCCGTAATTATTCTTTGCCACGGATTAGGGGCAAATAAATCAGATCTTTTGGGTATTGCTAAATTTATCTCGGATGCCGGATATAATACTTTTTTATTTGATTTTAGGGGTCACGGGGAAAGCCAGGGAAGATTTACTTCCCTTGGCTACTTGGAACAAAGGGATTTAGAGTGCGCTATAGATTATATTGAACAGAGACAAGGTTTGGAAAAAACAAGTATCGGGATTCTGGGTGTTTCCATGGGGGCGGCGGTTGCGGTAATAACGGCAGCAAAAGATAAACGCATTAAAGCAATAGTTTCAGACAGCTCATATCAGGACCTATATTCTTCCCTCCTGCGCCATGCCGAAGTATTTTATCATCTTCCCCGCATGCCTTTGGGTTTTTTCTTAAGGCTTGCTTACCTGGCGCGCTTCGGAATTGATCCAAAACGCGTATCGCCATGCCAGGCAATTTCTGCAATTTCTCCCCGGCCAGTTTTAATTATTAACGGTGCCTCCGATATACGGGTTACTGCCGAAAATACAAAGGTTTTATTCGAAAATTCAAATAATCCTAAGGAACTCTGGATTATCCCCGGAGCAGGGCATGCCGAGGGTTCAAACAGATATTACGAAGAATACCGAAAAATAGTTTTAGAATTCTTATCTAAAAATCTACAAACACCGGGTTCTTATGGAAATTAACGAATTAGAAAAATTCGGTATCCCTCAGGAATTTATAAGCCTCTTTAAGAGAGAAAACATATCTGACCTCTATCCGCCTCAGGCAGACGCAATTAAAAATGGGGTTTTGTCTTCGGAGAGAAACTTTGTCCTTTCTTTTCCCACGGCTTCGGGTAAAACCCTGTTGGCAAGCCTGGCGGCTCTAAATTCTCTTAGCAAAAAAAGAGGCAAGGTAGTTTATATGGTACCCTTAGTTGCCCTGGCCAGCGAAAAATACGCCTATTATAAAAATTTATTATCCGGGTTTAAGGTTTCTATCACCGCTGGAGACCTGGATTCATCTGAGCCTTGGCTTGAATCTTGCGATTTTATCATTGCCACAACCGAAAAATTAGATTCTTTGATCCGCCACGGAATCTCCTGGCTCAAACAAATCAGCCTTATTATCATAGACGAAATACACATGCTTAACGACTATAAGCGCGGGCCTACATTAGAGGTTTTAATTACCCAATTGAGGAGGCTTTCTCCCTCCACCCGGATTCTGGCCCTTTCCGCCACCATAAATAATGCCCGGGAATTAAGTAGCTGGCTGGATGCGGAACTGGTGACAAGCGATTTCCGGCCGGTGAAGCTTTATGAAGGGATAAGTCTGGACGCAACGATACAATTTGAGGATAAAGAGGGATATATTCTAAAAGATGAACTCGATCCCGAATCTGCAATTGCCGAGCAAACTATGAGGATTAAGAAACAGGTCCTATTTTTTGTCTCCAGTCGTAGAAATGCCGAGGCTCTTTCCGAGCGACTTGGTAAAGTTATAAGTAAATTCATAAATCCCGAAGATAAAAAATCTCTCGCTAAACTTGAGGAAGAAGCACTTTCTGCTCTGGAAACTCCCACGCATCAATGCCGGCGCCTGGCGAAATGTATAAGAGAAGGAACGGCATTCCATCATGCCGGGCTTGTTGCCAAACAGAAGAGGCTGGTTGAGGAAGGATTTAGGAGCGGGCCTATCAAGGCCATTGTTGCAACCCCAACCCTAGCTTTAGGGGTAAATCTTCCCTGTTTCCGCGTAGTTATCAGGGATATAAAAAGGTATTATCCCGGGTTGGGCTCTGAGTATATTCCAACCATGGAGTATAAACAGTTTGTTGGCCGCGCCGGCCGTCCCCAATTCGATAAATTCGGAGAGTCTATCCTTATTGCCAAAACAGAGCGCGAAGCGAGAATACTTACCGAGCGTTATATCAAAGGTCAATCCGAAGATATAGACTCGAAACTTGCCCAGGAATCAGTCTTACGCATGCATATCCTTTCCCTGATATCTTCGGATTTATGCGGAAGTACAGATGAACTTCTGGATTTTTTTAATCTAACGCTATTTGGTTTTCAATACGGAGACACAGGCCTGCTTAAGGAAAAAATATACTTGTCTTTGGAAAAACTAAATAAATGGGGTTTTATCTGTCAGGAAAAGACGTTTCTTAAGGCAACCGCTTTGGGTAAAAAAATATCCCGGCTTTACTTAGACCCCCGGACGGCATATGATTTTATAGTCGCCCTAAATACAATACAGGATAAAAATAATTTTTCTAACCTTGGATTATTGCAGATAATTTCCTCAGCAGAAGAGATATCTCCCCCTCTTCGTTTAAGCGAAGAGGAGGAGTGGAAAATTGGTGAATTTATCAGCCGCGAACGGGAACAATTTGTAAATTCGCCTCTTTCGAGATGGGATGACGGATTTGAAGAATTTCTTTCGTCAGTCAAGCTTGCCCTTATGTTTGAATCCTGGACCCAGGAGGAATCTGAGGAATTTATACTCGACAACTTCAGAGTCACCCCCGGAGAGCTTTATTCTAAGAGGGAGATCCTCGACTGGCTTGTTTATTCTATTATGGAGTTGGCAGAAGTTTTGAAAATGTAGGAGACCAAGGTAAAGATAAAGAAACTGAGAACCCAGCTTTATTACGGAGTCAAAGAAGAACTTCTCGACCTGGTTATGTTAAAGGATATAGGACGTAAACGCGCCCGCAGGCTTTTTAACGCCGGATTCAAAAATATAACATCTCTGCGCCAGGCAACCGACAAACAGCTTGCGGAAATACTGGGACCCAGTCTTGGAATGAGCGTGAGAAAAGAGATTTTGCTTTCCGCGAAGCGTTGATAAGTGCTATAATCTAAGAAAGAGTATTTTCAAGGAGGAAGAGATGAAAAAGGAAAGGCAAGTTCTTTACGTTCTTCTTATAGGAGGATTAGTGGTTATTTTTTTCCTCGGACTTAATTATTTTATGCTTATAAAAGAGAGAAACACAATGAGTAAGCAGTTGAAGTTTTTGGAAAAGGAAGTTGACAACTACAAGGTGGAATTGGATACGGAACAAAAAGAGTTTGCCTTAAAGGTGTCCCAGGTACTTGCCGAAAAAGAAGTACTGCAAAATGAGCTGGCGGTAATTAAGGCAAAATTTGAAGAAACCAAAGTGCTCCTTATAAATGTAAAGAAAGACATGGATTTTTTGAAAGAAGATAACAAAGTGCTTTCGGAAAAAGCGTCGGGGCTCGAAACAAAGCTCTTGGATTTAAACGAAGAAAAGTTTGAGCTACAAAGAAAACTTGTTTCTTTGAAAGAATTACAAAAAGCGATAAAAGATGCAAGGAAAAAAGAATATCAGCTAAAAAGAGCGGAAAAAAGACTAAGGGCCGAAGTGTTGTCGAACACAGGCAACCGCGGTTACCTTTTTAAAGAAGGAAAATCTACGGCAAATCCTAAATTCATTATCCGTGTACTCCCTGCCAAAACAGGTTCCGATGATAAATAGTATTGCTCCCGTTATTTCGCCGCATATCCTAACCCGCCCTTTTAAACTGGGAGAAAGAGAGGGAGTGTTTTACGGATTCAAGGCCTGGCAGGAACTTCCCCTGGTTGCA
>JBFZAB010000180.1:0-3991 GCA_041309285.1 Candidatus Omnitrophota bacterium | reverse complement strand
ATCCGGTCGTGCTCGAGTATGCGCGAGGTAGAGCGAATAATCTCGAAAAAGCGGGCAATGTTTTGTATCTTTTCCTCATTTTCTGCCGATTCACTCCTCATTAAATTCTTTAAAAATCCGGAATCCGTGAGAAACCGGTAGACGAGCTCGCCCGTATTTAAGGAACTCGAAAGTTTTACGTATTTATCTATATCCTTGATTATTTTATCTATGGCTGCCTTTGCCTCTGGCGTCATTTCCTCATTTAATTCCGGTATATCGCTTAAATGGGTGAAAACAAAAAACAGGCTGCGGTTACGCCTGTGGGCATAATTAAGACAAAGAGTGAGGTCCTGGGGAGGAAATTCATATATCGGGCTCATTGCCAAGTGGTATAGGCTGACGGAATCAATAAGGTTGCTGATTACCCGCAGGAAGGATATTACAATCCTCACCTCTTCCCTGCTGTACAGGCCGGCATTACCGGAAAAACGCCAGGGGATATCTTCCATATTAAAGGACTTTAAAAATTGGTCGGCATCGTCGTTAGCGCGCACGAGTACGGCAAAATCCCCCCAGCTGTATTCTTTCTTTTTTACCTTCTCTTTGATAATTGAGGCAACTCCGTCCGCCTCCGCAGAGAGAGAATCATAATGAAAGTGCCTTACGGGAGAGTCTTCTTTTATTAGACTTGTCAGGTGTTTATCTATATTTTCCTTTACTTCCAGGCGGTCGGGGTCGTTGTATTTAATCAAGCGGTACGCCGCATCCAGAATTACCTGCGTCGAACGGTAGCTCCGGTTTAGAACAATCTTTTTTGCCCGGGGATAGACGTCCATAAAATTCATTACGTTGCTAAGAGCAGCTCCGCGGAATTTATACACGGCCTGATCGTCATCTCCGGAAACACAAACATTTTTGTGCTTCTGGGACAAGAGTTTTACAAGTTCAAACTGGGCATGATTTGTATCCTGGAATTCATCCACCAAGATGTAGCGGAACCGTTCCTGGTATTTAGCGAGTATCGCCGGATGCTGGCGTAAAAGTTTTAGGGCAAGCCCTACCTGGTTGCCGAAATCAACTTTTCCCTCTTTTTCAAGAAGTTCCTCATATCTGGCGTAGGTAGAAGCTACCTCCATCTCACGCCGTGAGATTTCTTCGAGTTCTTTATTGCCGGGATCTTTCTTTAAAAGATCACGAAGGCCGCGGGCATACTCAAGGTATTCTCCGGGGCTGACGTCTTCGTCCTTGGCACGTGAGATTAATTTTAATATCGCCGAAATATAGTGGGTGGGGTCTCCGCGGGGACGGTAATAATCCAGGGGAAATTCAAACAAATGGTTTTTAAAGAGAATTATTTGCTCTGCCTGGCTTAAAACCTTGACCGCCGTGGGAAGGCCGAGTTCTAAGGCATGTTCTTTAATCAGCCGGTCCCCGAAGGAATGAAAAGTTGAAATGGAAATCTCGGTATAACCGTAAGGAACAAGGATATCCACCCTCTCCTCCATTTCCTCAGCCGCCTTATCGGTAAAGGTAAGGGCGAGAATTTCTTCTGGCCTGGCAATACCTGAGACAATGAGATAGGCAATACGCCTGGTGATAACCCAGGTCTTCCCTGTTCCGGCACCGGCAACGATAAGGAGAGGGCCATCCGTATGGGTTACGGCATCGAACTGTTCTTCGTTTAATTCCTCAATAATATGATCGGCAATCTTTTTCATTTTTTAACGCCCAATTTTAGGCAATAAGAATTAATTTTGCACAACGAGCATAACGGATTAACCGGCTTGCACAGATTCTGCCCGTAGGTAACTAAAAGATAATTAAATTCCTTCCAATATATTTTCGGCAAAATTTTGCGCAGCGCAAACTCCGTTTCCTCGGGACTTTTAGTTCTCGCCAGGCCGAGGCGGTTGGATATGCGGTAGACATGCGTATCCACACAAATACCCAGCTTATTAAAGGCCTCGGTAAGAACCAGATTTGCCGTCTTTCTGCCCACGCCTTTTAAAGAAAGAAGGCTATCGAGAGTATCCGGCACTTTGCCTTTGAATCTATTTATTAAGTCTTCCGAGATAGCCTTGATAGTCCCTGCCTTTACACGAAAAAATCCTACAGGGTATATTGCCCGCTCAATTTGTTTCTTTGATAACTTCAGTATCGTGCGCGGCGTCGAAGCGAGAGCAAATAATCTTTCAGTTGCTGCGGCAGTGGTTCTATCCTGAGTACGCAGAGAAAGAATACAGGAAATAAGAATCAGGAACGGGTCTTTCCCGGAACGGTTAGCTATTAAGCTTACTATAGGCTGGCGGTATTTTTTAGTTTCCCTGCGCAAGATTTTTAAGACAGCGCTTATATTCTTTATATTAAAATAGGACATAAACGTTCGTAACTAGTAATCCGTAAACCGTAATTCGTAAATGGTAATTGGTTTGCCCTGAGCGAAGTCGAAGGGTAACTTGTAATCAGCAAGAACTAAATAACTGAATAACTAAAGAACTTTTACCTTTTACGTTTTTACTTTTGATTTATTAACTATAGAATTTGGGCTAAAACTTATATATGCGCGGTATACGCGAGCTTATCCTGCAGAGAATTTCGTAAGGTATCGTTTCTGATAGGGAAGCTAATTCTTCGACCGTAACACGCTCTTTGTCCTGCTTACCGATTAATATCACTTCATCGCCTAAATTAACACCCTCAATATCCGTTACGTCTATCATCGTCTGGTCCATACAGACCCTGCCCACTATGGATGCACGCTTGCCTTTTACAATAACTTTCCCGCGATTTGAGAGAAGCCAACTGTATCCGTCGCCGTATCCGAGGGGAAGAGTTGCAATCAGGCTTTTTCTCTCGGCAACAAAGGTCCTGGAGTAACTCACAGAGTGCCCGGGCAAAATTTTCTTTAAGAAAACAATCCTCGTCTTAAGACTCATAACCGGTTTTAAATCGGCTATTTCCCTTAAGGATACATCGGGATAAACTCCATAAAGGACGAGGCCGGGCCTAACCAAGTTAAAATGCGAGTTTCTGTTTTTGAATACGGCCGTGGAATTTGCCGAATGAATATAGGTAAAATTAAACCCGAGCTGCTTAAGACCTCCCAGAACAAAGTTAAAACGCGCCAGCTGCAATTCGGTAAAGGCAGAATCTTCGGCGGAGGCAAAATGCGTCCACAGGCCCTCAAGTTCCAGATCTTTAAACTGACGCATTTTCAGGAAGAATTCCATAACCTCTTCATGCCAGATACCGATTCTTCCCATGCCGGTATCAATTTTGACGTGGACTTTTATGCGCCGGTTTTTCTCAGCCGCTATCTTGTTTAAACGTGAAGCCACTTCAAGGTTTGTTATGGTAGGGGTGATATTGTGCTCCGCAAAAATCGGTGCCTCCTGAGGAAGTATACTTCCCAGGACAAGGATAGGTATGTTAATTCTTTTCTCCCGGAGAAGGACTGCTTCGTCTATTGTGGCAACACCCAGATAATCAATACCCTGGGCTATTAAATACCTGCTGACCTCAACCATCCCGTGACCATAGGCATCGGCCTTAACAATGGGCATAATCTTTACCTCGGGGGAAATCCACTTGCGTATCTGGTCTAAATTAAAACCGAGGGTAGCCAGGTCCACTTCCGCCCAGGTTGGGCGTCCGAAATCTTTTCCGAGTTCCTTTTCAATAATCTGATTCAATTTAAATACCTTAGTCGGTTGAATGGTAAATGGTTAAATACATAAAAACACGGTTAATTGGTTAAATGGTAATTGGTTAAATAAAACCGGGTAACTACTTAACCTTTACCTGAACCGTACATTCTTTGGGATAGAGATATAAGGGCACCAGGTCAAAAAGCGAATCCTCTTTACCTTTAGAAAGTTTTTCACCAGCTATTATACCCAAATTTGCCGCTTTAGGATACCAAAAATGGTTGGCGGCGATTTTTGCCTGGGGTATCTTATTTAAAATCTCTCTCCGATGCAAGGTAAGCCCGTCACCTAAGAAAAATACA
>JBFZAB010000179.1:0-3453 GCA_041309285.1 Candidatus Omnitrophota bacterium | reverse complement strand
CTCTTTTATTGATTTTTTAACCGTCATATCGAGCTCCAGATTACCGCTAAAGAGCAGGGGTTCGGCAAATTCAATCTTGCCCTCCTTGGATATAAATACTTTCATTTTAAAGTTAAGATTCTTCTCATCTTCGCCAAGAGCAGACTCCGAGAAAGGAAAATTGGCAAAAATAAGATTTTTTAAATCCAGAATCGCGCTTATGTCCTGTTTTGAAAAGGAATCTGTTTTTAATACGGGATCTATTTGCACAACCCTTAAATCCGGACCAATTCTCCTGCTGCTCGGTAATTCAGTAATAGGTTTTTCTAAATTTAAATAGGCGGTTACCTTTTCGTAAACGGGATTGAGCGGCACAGGATTTTCCTGCACCTGAAAAGATAACATCTTTTTATCCGGACCGGAAAAGCTGCTCTCACCTTCGTCCGTTTTTTTCGCCGCAAAGTCCGAAAGCATGGAACCGTAAAACGAAAGCGCTGGAGCACTTTTCGGCTTATTGTCTACCGATGTTAAATTGACATTAAAAACAATGAGGACCAAAAAATGCAGTAATAGGGCTAAAGAAAACGCTTTTTTCAATTCGGAATCTATGAACATTAATTATTCTCTTGAATAGTGGCAATGTTTACTTTCTGCATTCCCTTCTCGCGACAAAGGTCCCAAACGCTGACGATGCTTCCCAGTGATGATTTCTTGTCCGCACGCAGAAGCACTGCCTTTTTCTTTGACAGGCTCTCCAACTTTAAAGAAATGTCTTTCATACTAACAGGCTTATCGGCTATAAACAGGGCATCATTTTTATTAATGGTTATCACGAAAATCTCATTATCGAGGACATCGCTTGTAACCGCCTTGGGAAGATTGACCTTTATACCTGCCTGTGATACCACAAAAGAGGAAGTCAATAGAAAGAAAATCAACAGCTGAAAAATCATATCCACCAGAGGTGTTATGTCGATACCTTTCTGGCCCCTTTCCCATTCGAAATGACGTTTAAAGCGCATGTAAAAATATCCTCCATTTCTATAATCACTGCAATCTTATTAAAATCACTGTAATCAGCAGCTATTAAACCTGTAACGTACTCTGGGAACCCGCTTCTTTAGGGCGTTCTTCTTCCGTGAGTAGGTTGACCAGCTCGGTAGCCGAACGCTCCATATCCAGTACAAAACCATCAACACGGCTAACCAGATAATTATAAGCTACAAATGTAGGTATTGCCACAACAAGGCCCGCGACGGTAGTAAGCAACGCCTCCCATATGCCCCCGGCAAGATCAGTTGGGTTTACGGAATTAAATGAAGCGGATTTTTCGGAAATCATTTGAAAGCATCTTACCATTCCGGTAACCGTGCCCAGGAGACCCAAAAGAGGCGCAATATGCGCCACGGTAGCAAGAATTCCGAGATTTCTCTCAAGCCGCGGTATTTCATGCAAAGCCGCATCCTCTATGGCCTCCTTTATTTCCTGTTTAGGACGGCCGTGTTTCATGATACCAGCTTTCAATATATGCGCTATGGGTCCGGGCGTAGCATCACAGGTTTGAATCGCCTCTTTTATTCTATTCCTGCGCAGGATATTTGCAATCTGATCCATAAACTCCCGCGTATCTATTTTAGCACGGTAAAGATGATAAATGCGTTCAAGCACAACTGCCAGAGAAAGTACTGAGCAGAATATTATGGGATACATTACCGGACCGCCCTTTTGAATTACTTCCCATAAACCCATCTCCCACATTATTTACCTCCTTCGATTTTTAACTCTACACGCCTCAAATATTACAACTGCATATTTTTTATCAATAAGAGATTAACACCTGTTAATCTCTCTGTCAAGAATAAGTATGAAAAGCCTCGTGGTTTATTTTCTACATAATTCATAATTAAACTGTACTTCCTTATAAAAAATCCGGAATCTCCTTACAACCTTCATTTCGAAACTTCGCCTCTTATAAGACGCAGACGTTCCTGGGCAAATTGTCGCACACCTGGATCTTGCGACTTTATTAGCCGTAAATAAATTTCTTCCGCTTGGTTAAATTTTTCCTGTCTCTCAAGAATGTTCGCTATGCGCATATCGGTTTTTTCAGTAAGCGAATTATTATTTAAATTCTTATCGTAGATAATCTTTAGATATTCGGTTAGTGCTCCCTCAATATTGTTATTCTGTTCCAGTATTAATCCGATATCAAACTTAACCAGGGCATTAAACTCTACCATGCTTGACTTTTCCGCTTCCCTTAACAAAGACAATGCAGAATCAAAGGATTTCTGTTTATTCTTCAAAGCTGCGCGCTCCTTAAGCGCAAGATAATAGAAATGTGACTGGGGATATTTCTGGCATATTTGTTCAAAAATGCCTTCGGCTTCCCGCATCATCATCATTTCTTCCAGTATAATCCCTTTCCTGTACAGGGCATCGGGAACAAGAGGGCTGCCGGAATAGTTGCTAACCAATTTCTCAAAATACCTGATAGCTTCAATAGGCCTTTTATTTCTGTATTCGACCCAGCCAAGCCAATAATGGGCATCGTCCCTCAAATCATCCTCGGGAAATCTGGTAAGTAGTTGTAAAAAATAAGCCGCTGCCTTGTTCCAATCTTGGCTGCGATAGCAGTACTCGCCCAGCCAAAATATAACATCTGGGGCAATTTCAGAATTCGGATAATCGACAATAAATTTATTCAGAGCAGCAACTGCCTCTTTTACTCTTCCTGAGTAATAATTTGCCCAGGCGGCATAATAATCCAACTCCGCAAGATACAATCTATCGGTATATCCTGCCTGTTTAAGCCTTTTAAACATAACCAGCGCTTCTTCATATTTTTTTGCATTAATCAGGCATATCCCTATCTTTAAATTCGCCTGGCTCTTATAAACAGGGCTTAGAGCAGAAGACAATTTATAGAATTCTTCCTTCGCATTGATAAAATTACCCATCTTAAAATACGATAATCCTGTGTAATATTGGGCTTCATCTTTAAATTTTGTCTTGGGAAAATTGGCCAATAAGCTCCGAAATGCCATTATTGCCCCTTCGTATTTCTCTATCCTGTGGAAAACTATTCCCAGTTGAAACTGGGCATAGTCGGCGTACGGGCTACGGGGATATTCTTTAAGAATACTGTCGTAAGCATCTTGCGCTTTTTCGAATTCTCTTCTTTCCAGGTATATATCCCCCAAGCGCGCATAGGAAGACGCCTTTATGATATCATCGTCGGAATAGCGTATTAAATCTTCAAACACAATAATTGCATCATTTATTCTGCCCGCTTTCTGATACGCCCATCCTAAAGTATAGGACAATTCATTTTTATCATACTGTCCCGCGATCTTTTTAACTGCCTCCTGGCAAAGCTCTATAGCTTCTTCGTAACGTGAAAGCTTGTACAAAACATCGGCCTTTCCGCTATATGCGCTACCTGTATATCTTGAATCAGGAAACTCTTTTATA
>JBFZAB010000178.1:0-4781 GCA_041309285.1 Candidatus Omnitrophota bacterium | reverse complement strand
TATTTGTTATCATAAAAATTATCTAACTCTTTTCGGGATATTGCTCCTTCCCGCAACAACCGGGGAGGATTAGAGGTTAAATCAATTACGCTGGATTCCCTGCCCGTATGCTTAATTCCGTCATCAATAACTAAATCGATCAGCTCATCGAATATTTTTTTTACCTCTATGGCAGAATCGGAAGGATCCTCGCCCGATAGATTTGCACTCGGACAAGCCAGGGGAACTCCAGAACAGCGGATTAATTCTCTGGCGATATCATTTCCCGGAAGCCTTAAACCTATCTTTCTTCCGGTATCATCATCCATTATAATGGTTAACGCTCCCGGCCAAAATTTAGTAATGTATTTTCCGGCCATGTCTGTCACGCGGATGCCTAATTTTCCCAGCATTAGCGTATCTGCTATAAGCAGGCTAAATGGCTTATCTTTAGACCTATTTTTTATTTCGTAAAGACGGTCAATAGCTCTTCTATTTGTCGAATCTGCTGCAAGACCATAAACAGTATCAGTAGGAACAGCAACTATACCGCCTTTTCTTATAACCTGGGCAGCCTCTTTTATTTTTTCTGAATCGGGATTAACTCCGTCAATATTTATGATTCTTGTGTTGGGCATCTCCCGATATTATCTTGCGCCTTTCTATCGCTTTCTTTGACCTTCTCTACCAGCCCAGCTTTGTATTTTATCAAATCACAAGTTAGGCTGCTATCAATTAAAGCCAGAATTTCCACGGCAAATAAAGCGGCATTTTTTGTTCCGGAGCGCCCTATTGCCATAGTTCCAACCGGAACACCCACAGGCATCTGGACAATAGACAAAAGCGAATCTATTCCCTTAAGTTCATCGGTTTCCATGGGAATACCGATGACCGGCAAAGTAGTATGCGAGGCAATAACTCCGGGAAGATGCGCAGCCCCGCCGGCTGCGGCGATAATTACTTTAATGCCCCTATCCTCCGCCCTCTTGGCAAACTCAACAATCTCATCGGGAGAACGATGCGCAGAAATTATACGCACCTCATGGGAAATAGAAAAATTTTTAAAGATAACCGCCGCTTCTTTAACAACTTCCAGATCAGAGTCACTCCCCATAATAATGCTGACCAACGGGCCATTTACTTTTTTTTCTGTTTTGTCCATTACAGCCTCCTTATATTGATCTCCGGTGATTTCTGCGCGTCGATTAAATTGTAACTGTTTCGGCTAAGGCAGTCAAGCGGATATATGAAGCGCCTTTGCCCCGATATCACGGCGGTAATGCATGCCTTTAAAACTAATTTTATCTACCGCCCGGTATGTTTTTTCAATTGCTTCTTTTATTGTATTTCCTAAACCCGTAACTCCCAACACCCTGCCGCCATCAGTTAAATATCTTCGTCTCTCTACTCTGGTTTCTGGTTTCTCAAGCTTGGTGCCGGCATGAAATAATGTTATATCCTCAATCTTTTTTATTTCCTCAAAACCTAAGATAGGCTTATCTTTTTCATATTCTCCCGGATATCCTCCGGAAGTCAAAACTACACAGACAGAGGAACGCCTGTCCCATTCTATAGCCTTGCCCGCTAAACTGCCTTTCGCTGCATCAAACAGAAAATCAACCAAATCTGATTTCATTCGCGGTAATACTACTTGCGTCTCGGGATCACCAAAACGCACATTAAACTCAAGCACTTTCGGCCCGTCTTTGGTTAACATTATCCCGGCATAGAGAACACCCCTGTAAGGCATTCCTTCTTTTTCCATTCCGCAAATAACGGGGCTGATTACCTCTTTTAAAATTCTATCAAATATACTATCGGTTACTGCCGGTGCGGGAGAATAAGCACCCATACCTCCCGTATTAGGCCCAAGGTCAAAATCATTTACGCGCTTATGGTCCTGCGATGATACAAGGGGAATAAAATTTTTTCCATCGCTAAATACAAGTATCGATGCTTCCTCGCCTTCAAGGCAGTCCTCAATAATAACTTTACTGCCGGCTTTCCCAAATTTATTTTCAACCATAATTTCATACAGGGCCGATTCTGCCTCATCCGCCGAGCCAGCCACAATTACGCCTTTGCCGGCACAAAGGCCATCTGCTTTAATTACTACCGGAGTTTTTTTAATATGCGCCTTGGCTAAATTAAAATCGCTGAATACGGAAAAATCTGCCGTAGGCACTCCGTATCTGGCCATTATCTCCTTGGCAAAAACTTTGCTGCCCTCAAGCCGTGCGGCTTTTTCGGTAGGACCAAAAATCTTTAAGCCTTCCTTGCTAAACCTATCGACCACACCCAGAACAAGCGGCGCTTCCGAACCCACAACCGTAAAATCGATACCTTCTCTTTTGGCAAAAGAAACCAGTCCCTCTACATCCTCAACTTTTATATCAATACATTCGGCTATTTCGGAAATTCCTGCGTTACCGGGAGCGCAGAATATTTTCTTTACCCGCGGGCTTTTGTTTATCTTCCAGACTATCGCGTGCTCCCTGCCTCCTGAACCGATAACTAATATCTTCATGCCTAACGTCTGTTTTATGTTTAATGTTTAATGTTTAAAGTTTAAAGTTTAAAGTTTAAAGTTTAATGTTTTAAGATTACCTTAAACCAGTATTACTTCTTTATTGCCCCTGATAATTTCTCCTATAACCCAGGAACGCAAACCCGATTTTGTGAGAAGTTTAGCTATTGTGTCTTCCGAACCTCTCTTTACCACCAAAACCATGCCTATACCCATATTGAAGGTTCCATACATTTCTCTGTCAGAAATTCCGCTTCTGGACTCAACAAGTCTAAAGATATCAGGAACTCGCCAGGAATCCTTCCTGATAACCATAGCCATGCCCTGCGGAATAATACGTGGAATTTTCTCATAGAATGCCCCGCCGGTTATATGGGCGATTCCTTTAATCGTAACTCGTAACCCGTAATTCGTAACTCGTAACAGGTCCAAAACCGGCTTGACGTAAATACGGGTGGGACAAAGCAATTCCTTCGCCAATTTCTTCTGTTCTGACACTTTAAAAACTTTGCGCACCAGAGAAAATCCGTTGGAGTGCAAACCGGAAGAGCTAATCCCGATTACTTTATCCCCGACTTTTACATCTTTTCCTTCAATGATTTTATCTCTCTCGACTATTCCCACACAGAAACCGGCTAAATCATATTCGCCTTTATTGTACATCCCGGGCATCTCAGCCGTCTCCCCGGCTATCAAAGCGCAGTTTGCCTGACGGCAGCCGTCAGTTATGCCTTTAATAATATCCACATATTTATCTTTTTCCAGTTTACCGCAGGCCAAATAATCCAGGAAAAATAAAGGCCTTGCCCCGGTCGTCAGGACGTCATTTACATTCATTGCTACTAAATCTATCCCCACCGTATCGTGGATATTGTTCAGAAAGGCAATCTTTAATTTAGTCCCTACTCCGTCGGTTGAAGAAACCAAAATCGGCCTCTTGTATTTTTTAAATATAGCGGCGTCAAACAATCCGCTGAAACTTCCTATATCCGCAAGGACACCCGCTGTACGCGTTCTTTTAATCAACGGCTTAATTTTATCAAGTAAGGCACTTGCCTTACCGATATCAACACCTGATTTCTTATAGGTAATTTTTTTCATCAGACTCAATTCCTTTCCTGATACATCACTTCCCGTGTAGGCATTATCCATAGGGCTACAGGGATTAATTTACCGCTATAAACCGAGCCTCTGATAGATTTTATCAATGTTACGCAAATAGTAATTTACTTCAAAGAGCGCATTCAGCTCTTTTTCATCAAGGTATTTCCGGATATCTTTATCTTTTGTAAGAACTTCCTGAAAATCTCTTTTTTGTTTCAGACACATAAGCGCGTCTTTTTGGACTAAATCATACGCCTTCTGGCGGGATAATCCTTTGTCAACCAACGCCAGGAGCACGCGCTGGGAAAATATAAGGCCGCCTGTTTTTTTCAGATTGAGCCTCATAGTCTCCGGATATACCGTAAGACCGTCAACTACCTCGATAATTAAATGAAGCATGTAATCAAGAAGCGTCGTGGCGTCAGGGAGAATTACCCTTTCCACAGATGAATGGCTTATATCGCGTTCATGCCATAAACTTATATTCTCTAAGGCAGACTGGCTATAGGCACGTAATAGCCTCGCCAGGCCGCATACCCTTTCACAGATAACGGGATTCTTTTTATGCGGCATAGCAGAGGAACCCTTCTGCCCTTCGCTAAAGGGCTCTTCTGCCTCGGCAACTTCGGTTCGCTGCAGATGCCTTATTTCCAAGGCTAACTTTTCAAGGGAAGTACCCAAGATTGCAATAATGGATAAATACAGCGCGTGGCGGTCACGGGGCACTACCTGGGTAGAAACAGGCTCTGCCTTAAGGCCCAATTTTTCGCAGACAAGCTCTTCCAGGTCCGGGTTGATATGCGAAAAATTTCCCACTGCTCCGGAAATCTTTCCGAAAATTATATTTTCTTTGGCATATTTGAGTCGATCCAGATTACGCAGCGCCTCGGCATAGAAATTGGCAACCTTTAAACCAAAAGTAATCGGCTCGGCGTGTATTCCATGAGTAAGCGCAACCATCACGGTATTGCGGTAGAGCTTTGCTTTTTTCTTTAACAAAGCGACGAAATTCTCCATATCTTCAATTAAAATATCAGAGGCATCAGCTAACAGTACGGCAAGAGTAGTATCGAGGACATCGTTTGAAGTAAGCCCCATATGTATGTATTTCGCGGATTCGCCCACGTTCTCGGCCAAATTGTTGACGAATGCCACTACATCGTGTTTAGTC
>JBFZAB010000177.1:0-3220 GCA_041309285.1 Candidatus Omnitrophota bacterium | reverse complement strand
GGCCAGCACGGCGTCAATATCATGGAATTCTGCAAGCAATTTAATGAAAAGACGCGTGGACAGGAAGGCTTAATTTTACCTGCGGTAATAAGCGTCTATGAAGATAAATCTTTTTCCTTTATTATAAAGAGCCCGCCCTGTTCTGTTCTTCTGAAGAGAGCAAGCGGTTTAGCTAAAGGTTCAGGTGTTCCTAATAAGGAAAAGGTAGGCAAGGTTACCCGCCAGCAGGTAATGGAAATTGCGAAAGAAAAGCTTAAAGATCTTAATGCTGCGTCAATGGATGCGGCGATGAAAATGATCGAAGGAACTGCACGCAGTATGGGAATAGAGGTTGGCGATGAAGAAAAGAAGTAAAAGATATTCTTCTGTGTCAAAAGATTTAAGCAAAGACAAGAAATATTCTCTTGAGGAGGCCGTATCTCTTTTGAAAAAGATGCCTTCCGCCAAATTTGACGAGAATATAGATTTGTCTTTTCACATGGGCGTGGATATAAAACAGACCGACCAGTTCGTGCGTGGTTCGGTTGCCCTGCCTCATGGAACAGGTAAGACGGTGAAGATTCTGGTTTTTTGTAAAGGCGAGGCCGAGAGGTTGGCTAAAGAGGCGGGTGCGGATTACGTGGGAAATCAGGAATTAATCGATAAAATAACTTCCGGATGGCTGGATTTTGATGTAGCAATGGCAACACCCGATATGATGAGAGACATTTCTCGCCTGGGTAAGATTATGGGTCCGCGCGGCCTTATGCCCAATCCGAAATCCGGGACCGTAACTAACGACGTAGCCAAGGCGATAAATGATTTTAAAAAAGGTAAGGTTGAATTCAAGATGGATAAAGCAGGTAATGTCGGGATACGCATCGGCAAGGCCTCTTTTGACGAAAAAAAGATTTATGAAAATGCCCATGCGGCCATAGAAGCGCTGATGAAGGCGAAGCCTGCAACGGTAAAGGGGCAATACGTAAAGAATGCAGTTATTTCCAGGACAATGAGTCCGGGAATAAAGCTTGATCATATAAAATTCTCGTCCTAAAAACTCGGCAGCCAATATGGAAACGAAGATAAGGAATTTTGGTAGGTGGTGTCGCGAAAAAATCATAAATGAGATGGTTTCTGCCTTCAAAGGTAGCCCCACTTTGTTTGTTACCGAATTTAGCGGCCTGAAGGTGGTTAACCTGGAAACGCTCAGAACAAAATTGAGAAAGAATTACAGCCGGCTTCTGGTGGTGAAAAATTCCCTTGCTTCCAAGGCTTTTAAGGAGATGAAGCTTGATTTTCTGTCGGAATTGTTTGCGGGACAAGCTGGCTTGATTATAGGAGGGGATGACCCCGCAGCTGTTTCTAAGATTCTTTTTGAATTCGGCAAAAGCTTCCCGAGTTTTCAGATTAAAGGCGGAGTATTTAACGGCGAGCCTCTAACAGTGAAACAGATAAAAGACCTGTCACTGTTGCCTCCTCGCAATATAATGCTGGCCAAAGTTTGCTCGGGAATAAAATCGCCTTTGCATAGACTGGTTGCGAATCTGGGCTTGATTAATAGATTCGTTCTATCATTAAAGAAAATAGAATTTGTTAAAAAAGGAGGGAATTAAAAATGGAGAAAGAGACTGCTGGTCAGACAGTTGCGGACGAAAGCAAGGTTCAATTACCGAAAAAGTTAGACGATATAATGAAATCCATTGAATCGCTTACAGTGCTTGAGCTTGCTGATTTGGTAAAGGCCCTGGAAGATAAATTCGGGGTAGTTGCGGTTGCTCCCGTTCAGGCAGCCGGAATGGCTGCTTCCGGACAGGCGCAAGCGGGAGGAGAGGCGGTTGAAGAGAAAGTTACTTTTGATGTAATCCTTGCCGAAGTAGGGGCTGAAAAAATAAAGGTCATCAAGGAAATCAGAACGATTACAAATTTGGGGTTGAAGGAAGCCAAGGATTTGGTTGATACCGCGCCTAAGCCTATAAAAACAGCCGTACCTAAGGATGAAGCAAATAGCATAAAGAAGAAATTGGAAGAAGTAGGGGCAAAGATAGAACTGAAATAATACGAATCCAGCGCAAATTTCGCTCGAATCCGCATAAATACTCGATAACAGTTTGCTTCGCGGAAATTTTTGTACCTGCCTGCGAAAGACGAGTAATTCGTGAGAATTTGTGGGAGGAAAAATGAAAAGGGTAAGTTTTTCTAAAATTCCGGATGCTATGAAGTTGCCTGATCTGGTAGAAATACAGAAGGCGTCATACAAGAGCTTTCTTCAGTCGGATATTCCGCGTACCAAAAGAAAGCCTCAGGGGTTGCAGGGTGTTTTCTGGGAAGCATTTCCCATAGAGAGCCCCGATGGTTCTTACAGGCTCGAGTTCGTAAGCTATAATTTAGGTAAGCCTAAATATACTCAGGAAGAATCGAGAATGAGAGCCATGTCTTATGCCTGCCCTCTTAAGGCACGCGTAAGACTGGTCACCAAGAAGGAAGTGAGGGAGCAGGAGGTTTATGTTTGCGACCTACCGCTCATGACGGATTCCGGAACTTTCATTATTAACGGAGACGAGAGAGTCATTGTTACACAGTTGCATCGTTCTCCGGGAGTTTCTTTCGAAGAAACTATTCATACTAACGGCAAAAGAATATACTCCGGAAGAATTATACCCTACAGGGGTTCGTGGATAGAGTTTGAATTTGACCTAAACGATATCCTTTATGTTATTTTAGATAGAAAACGCAAATTTATGGCTACCAGCTTTTTGCGTGCGCTCGGGCTTTCCGCAGATGAAGATATCCTTGAGACGTTTTGCGGCATAGAAAAAGTCCCGGTCGAAGGCAGGTTACAGCTGAAGAAATTAATCGGAAGCATATTAGCGGAAGATATAAAGGCTCCCGATTCCGAACAGGTAATTCTTCCTAAATTAACTAAAATTACAAAAGAAAATGTTCTTGATCGCGAGATAGAATTCAAAAATTCTACCATTAAAGTACTCAAGAACCCCGTAATTGAGATTCTACACACAATAATGCGCGATCACACCAAAACCAAAGAAGACGCACTTATAGATATATACAGGAAGCTTCGTCCGGGTGATCCGCCGAATTTAGAAAGCGCCAGTACTCTTGTAGAAAGGCTTTTCTTTGATCCGAAGCGTTATGATTTAGGCAGAGTGGGGCGTTTCGTTCTTAACCGTAAACTTGATATGCATGCTTCGTTAGAAAAGAGAATACTTGATCTTGAAACGGT